>DALYUO010000045.1:262-3294 GCA_031981225.1 Pararcticibacter sp. | reverse complement strand
CGGCTTCATCAATGGCTGTGGCGCCGCATATATAGCATACCGGTTCCCTCCATTCCATCCTAATGATGCAGCCCATTGCAAAGCGAACAAAGACTCTTTATTATTATTAGCAGCCGATGAAGTAAACATCTCTTCGTAGTTAGGATAAAGACCCATTTGATCAGGATGTGCTTCAGCATAATCTATTACCTCTTTGGCCTTGATTTTGGCGTTTTCATAATCCTTGCTGTATAAATAGAGTTTGGCCATCATCGCTTTCGCAGAGTATTTAGTAACGCGGCCCTTCTGATAGGGCAGGGCAGGTAAATTAGCCTCTGCAAACATTAGGTCTTCAAGAGCGAAGCGAAGCACATCCTTTTGAAAATATCTGGGTACAAGATTCTTACCCGGCTCGGTAAGTGCTAAAGGATTATCTATTATAGGGGCATCTCCGAATGCCCTGGCAATATAAAAATAAGCAAACCCACGTATGAATCTGGCTTCAGCGATTCCTAACTCAAGGAACGACGGGTCACTTACCTGAGCTTTTTTTGCCTGGAAAGTCTGGATTAAAACCGAAGCGCTACCCGCAACTTTATAACAAGAATTCCACGTATTCGATATCAGACCGTCGGTGCTTTGAATATTAAAATTGTAAAAAGAATTATATTGATCATTACCAGCAACACCTGTTACCGTGCCACCCAAAACGTCGCCAACGGATATAAACGCTTTGTCAAACCAATCACCCCAAACTGCATTATAAAGCAGTCCCGTCGATCCATTTACCTGATCGGGCGTGTTATAGTAATTATCAGATGTCGGACTTGTCGTTGACGGATGACTAAGAAAGTCCTTTTTACATCCTCCCCATAAAGAAGCTATAATGATTAACAAAAATATATTTTTGATTTTCATGACTTTGTGTCTTAACGGTTATTAAAATTCGATATTCGTTCCTATAGTAAAACTTCTTGGATTGGGATAGTGCCCGTTATCTATGTTCATAAACGTCACTAAATTATTATAGGCTCCAAGCTCCGGATCATATCCTGAATAATTGGTAAACGTATAAACATTCTGAACAGAAGCATACACCCTAAGGCTACTTATTTTGACCCTGTTTAGCAGCGATTTAGGCACGCTATAACCTATTGCGATATTCTGAATTCTCAAATAGGATCCATCTTCTATAAATCTGTCTGAGATCCTGATATTGTTATTATGCCATTGGTTGTAACGGGGAAGAGATCCATCCGGATTACCCGGAGTATATCTGTCTAGTACAGTCGTCAGCTGATTGTTATACTGACTATTCATACCCTCAGTACGCCGTTTGCTGTAGTTAAAGATGTCAGCTCCGTAGCTACCCTGCAGGAAAATTGAAAAATCGATGTTCTTCCAGTTTAAAGTATTCGTAATTCCGTAAGTGAACTTAGGATTAGGATTACCAATAACTGTTACATCCTTGTCATCAACCTTCTTATCACCATTGAGGTCCTTAAACCGGATATCCCCTAACCACAGTTTACCAGGTTCCACTGCCAAGCCGTAATCGATGCCATCGTTTAATTCAGCCTCGGTCCTAAATAATCCATCCGTGACAAATCCATAAAAAGAACCTACAGGCTGTCCCTGCTGAGATAGTGTCACCAACGATTTGGTTCCGTATTCATCAAACTCACCCTTAATAGTCGCGTCCGGGGTATTAAGACTGTTGAGAATGTTCTTGTAATGGCTGAACACAACACTTGTTCTCCAGTTAAAATCTTTACTCTGTATATTGTATGATGTAAGACCTATATCAATACCCTTGTTAGTCATCTTACCATCATTTGTTCTTGGTGTCTTTATATAATTCCAATCCTTATTTGGATCTGACCCCAGTCCAGAGTAATAACCAAGTTGAGTACTCAGAATCATATCTGTGCTGATCTTTTTGTAAACATCAACAGTAAATTCGAGCTTCTTATTAAGAGTAGTAAGATCCAGGCCTGCATTATATGTCCTAACCGATTCCCATGCCAAATAAGGATTCGCAACATTAGCGGGCATGCCCCCTATCCCGAAAGGACCTGTCGTAAGAGTTACATTAGAGACAAACAAGTTTTCGCCTCCAACATTCTGATTTCCGACGGAACCTGCGCCCAGCCTTACTTTTAGATAGTTAAAATAGCGATTGTCTTTGAGAAAAGGCTCATTAGTAACAGTCCACGACACTGATGCCGCAGGAAAAGTACCCCATCTTTTTCCCGGGCCGAAACTAGATGAACCATCACGACGAACCGTAGCACTTAAACCATATTTCTGATTTAAAGTATAATTAACCCTGGCAAAATACGACTCCATGCTCCAGTTACCTGCACCGGCACCAATCTCTTCACCAGAATCGTTTCCTTTCTTACCCGCATTTAAAGAAGGCAGATTCAATGTTAAGTCATTCCTGTTAGCATTGATATAATCATAGGTTGATTTTTGCACTTCATGCCCCAAAGTAGCGCCTATAGAATGCACCCCAAAATCTCTATAGTAGTTGAAATAGTTTTTCAGTGCTGTGTAAAGACTGTTATTTCTTTCTTCCCTCAATTTGCTCGGACTTATTATTATCGCCTTCGTGTCCGGATTTTGCATATATGGCTGAAATGCTTTAGCGCTATTAAGACTAAAATCATAATTGCCTTCAGTTCTGAAAGTCAATCCATTGAATACATTTACCTCAGCATATAGCGAACCGAAGCCTCTGGACCCCACATTTCTCACGTCCCTGGCACTGGCCATCGCTACAGGATTACTAGGATTTCCGAAGGTGCTTCCCCCTATAATTGTCGTAGTAATGAAATTACCATTAATATCTCTTACAGGAGCAGCAGGACTATTATATAGTACTGTACTCGTTACAGCATCGAAACCATCAGAAAGTCCTATTTTTTGATTACTCCTTGACAAGTTTGCCGTAAATCCCGCTTTCAACCAGCTCTTTACCTGTTGGTCTATGTTAGCCCGTAATGTATATCTTTTAAATCCTGTTTCAATAAGTGTTCCCTTCTGATCGA
>DALYUO010000045.1:0-252 GCA_031981225.1 Pararcticibacter sp. | reverse complement strand
ATAGCCCCCCGAGAAGTAATAAGTCGTTTTTTCAGAACCGCCTGAAAAAGCTAACTGATGACTGATAATAGATCCTTGTTGATATATCTCATCCTGCCAGTCTGTACCATGGCCTAAAAGTTCGGGGTTCTTAAACTCGCCAATTGAATCCATCCCGCTTCCCGGCACAGCCCTAACCTCTTCAACTAACGAATTCAGATACCCGGCATTTTGACGAAGATCCAAAACAGATAGTTTCTTCTGCACTTCCTG
>DALYUO010000044.1:24642-26019 GCA_031981225.1 Pararcticibacter sp. | reverse complement strand
CGCACCCTTATCCCGATATGGTGGCGAGGTTCCAGTCTATCATTTCGGAAGAAACTAAATGGCAGTTAAAGGAGAAAACAGGCAAATCGAATCCTGACTATGTTCTTGCCTGTGTTGGGGGCGGAAGTAACGCGATGGGAATGTTCTACCATTTTCTTGACGAGGCTGATGTTAAACTGATTGCGGTAGAAGCTGCAGGCAAAGGAGTGGAAACGGGAGAATCGGCTGCTACGACCCTACTCGGCAAAGAAGGGGTTCTTCATGGCAGCCGCTCAATAGTAATGCAAACTGAAGATGGACAGGTTGTAGAACCTTATTCTATATCGGCCGGTCTCGATTATCCTGGTATCGGACCTCAACATGCTCATCTTTACGCCTCAAAACGAGCTAAATATGTAAGTATTACTGATGATGAGGCGATGCAGGCTGGACTGCAGCTGGCAAAACTTGAGGGAATTATCCCGGCAATAGAAAGTGCCCACGCCTTTGCGTATCTTGACAAGATGAAGTTTAAAGGTGACGAGACTGTAGTTGTTTGCCTTTCGGGCCGGGGGGATAAAGACCTCGATACTTATATGAAATATTTTGGACTATGAGTAGAAAGTTAAAAGTTGAAAGTAGAAGGTCTGATAACGACAGAACTTCACTTTAAACTCTAAACAATCAACTCTAAACATTAAAGAAAGTGAACAGAATTAAAAACGTATTTGAGCAGAAAAAATCCTCTGTATTATCTATATTTTTTACCGCCGGATACCCTCATCTGAACAGCACTGTTGATATTGCAGAGGCTCTTGAAAAAGCAGGGGCGGATTTTCTTGAAATCGGGATACCGTATTCGGATCCCCTGGCAGATGGACCAGTTATTCAGAACAGCTCACAAAAAGCCATCGAAAACGGGATGACTGTAAAAGTCCTGTTTGAACAACTGAAGGACCTTCGTAAGCGGGTATCGATCCCGGTGTTGTTAATGGGATATGTAAACCCGGTATTGCAATACGGCGTTGAGCGATTCTGCTCTTCGTGTGTGGAAGTGGGAGTTGACGGACTGATCGTACCGGACCTTCCGATGTATGAATATGAGGAGATGTACCGTTCGTGTTTTGAAAGCAAAGGTCTCAGCAATATTTTTCTTATCACGCCTCACACGTCCGACGAGCGCATCCACAAGATCGATGAATTGAGTAATGGTTTTATCTATTTGCTTTCGTCCTCATCGACTACCGGTAAGAACCTTGCTGTATCGACGGGAACTGAAGATTACTTTGGCCGGATTAAAAATATGGAACTTAAAAATCCAACGATGATCGGTTTCGGGATTTCAGACAATAAGAGCTTCGGCAAAGCAAGCGAATATGCTAACGGTGCGATTGTGGG
>DALYUO010000044.1:20455-24632 GCA_031981225.1 Pararcticibacter sp. | reverse complement strand
GCTTTTGTAAGATTACTTGATTCAGAAGATTATATGGATAAAATCCCAGGGTTTATTCAGAGTCTGAAAAGTGGTCAATAACGAAGACTAATGCAGTTGCCATCTTAATGCCATTAAAAATTGTGTTTTTAGCCCGGTACATACCGGGCTTTTTTATAAATAATAACCAATACCATCCGACTTAACCTTTCCCGCGTCGAGAAGGTTGCGAAGTGCATCAATGCGTTCTTTTTCGTTTCCTGAGTGAAGGGATGTGATAATTTCTTCGAGGCTGAGATGTTCGGTACTTAGGAGCTGAATGATTTCAAAGGTGATCTGTTCGAAAAGGCCCTTACTGTTTGCAAGTCTCTTTTCTTCAAGGCAGACATCGCAGATCCCGCATGTATCTGACTCTGGTTCATTAAAGTACTCAAGGAGCAGACGGCTTCTGCACGCCTTCGTCTCCGCATAATGAACAACGGCTTTCACCTGCGCCTGCATGATCTGCTTCCGCAAGGTAATATACTTCGTATCGATAATGAGATGTGAGCCATCAGCTCTTGCTTTTACAAACTGAAGCTGCGGCATGTCTGTCTGCTTCAGATAGCTCAGCAAACCAAGTTCTTCCAGCTTTTCAAGTATTTGCATTACTTCGCGGGTAGTTTTACCGCTTCGCCGGGCGATTTCGTTCTCTCTCACCGGAGTATACTGTTCGAAAAGTCCGCCATAAGAACGCAGCAATAACTTGATAAATGCATCGTATCCGGCATACTCTATCTGAAACCGGTAAAGATCTTCGGCAGCGACCACTATTTTCAATCTGGACGGGAGGTATACACTTTCGGTGAGTGAAATATATTCATCGTGCTCCAGAAACTTCAATGCGCTTAAGGTCTTAAGGGTGTCTAACTTGAAGCGGGAACAGAAATCACCTATGTCAAATTCAAAAACCAGTCCCTCTCCTGCCCCATAGGCAATCTGATAATAGTTACCCAGCGCATGGTAAACCTGCCTGATCTCATCAATAGAGGGAAAGCTTAGCTCCAGCTTTTTTTCCAGTTGTATACGGTCTGCCTGATTATAGAGTAAAACAGCATAAGCTTTCTTCTCGTCACGGCCGCCGCGTCCTGCTTCCTGGTAATAAGCTTCGAGACTACCCGGAAGATCAAGATGCACAACGAACCGCACATCCGTCTTATCAATCCCCATTCCGAAAGCGTTTGTTGCTACAATAATCCTGGTCTCGTTCTTTTTCCAGGCCTCCTGCTTAAGACTTCGGCCGGGTGTGTCTATACCGGCGTGATAAAAATCAGCATTGTAACCCTCATTATTCAGCAGGCGCGACACTTCCTGCGTTTCGCGTCGGTTTCTAACATAAACAATACCGGTACCTTCGATATTGGCGGCAATAGAAAACAGTTTCCTGTATTTATTCTCTTCATGAGCCACCACATAGCTAAGGTTCTTACGGGCAAAACTTTTACGTAAAACGTTGGGATGCTTAAACAGGAGTTTCTGCTGTATATCTTCAACTACCCGTTCTGTAGCAGTGGCTGTGAGCGCCAGCACCGGTACCTGGGGATGAAGCTCGCGGATATCAGCAATATGAAGGTAGGGCGGCCGGAAATCATACCCCCAATGAGAAATACAATGAGCTTCGTCTACCGCGATCAGGTTGACGTTCATATATGAGATGCGTGCTCTAACCAGATCAGACATCAGCCTCTCGGGAGATAAATAAAGGAACTTTATCTTTCCGTAAACGCAGTTATCGAGCATGATATCGACTTCGCGCTTTCCCATCCCCGAAACTATTGCTACGGCTTCTATTCCGCGGGATTTTAGATTTTCGACCTGATCCTTCATCAGGGCGATAAGAGGAGAAACGACGATACAGATCCCGGGATTTACTATTGCAGGTACCTGGAAACAGATCGATTTCCCTCCGCCGGTCGGCAATAAAGCCAGCGTATCTTTCCCATCCAGGACAGATTGAATGATATCTTCCTGCAAAGGTCTGAACGAATCGTAATTCCAGTATTTCTTTAGTACCTGATAGATTGTCATACTATTTCCCAATTACAAAGATGTGTTTTTTACCGGATATCAACTATTGCTACTTCTGTCCATGGATGAGAAGAAGTATATTTGCCTTACACTTTAGATATAAAAATGAAGAAAGTTTATATTATTCTATCTGTATTTATCTCTTCATATGCCTACAGTCAGCAAAAATCTGCTACCTGGAACATAGACAAACCAACAGGCCCTGTAAAAACAGTCTCTATTTATACCGACGAAGGAACCTGGATGAACCTGGACGTTAGTCCGGACGGAAAAGAAATTGTTTTTGACCTGTTAGGCGACATTTATAAAATCCCGGCTACAGGTGGCGCTGCTGTATTACTTTCGGGAGGTATGGCTTTCGATGTGCAGCCACGCTTTAGTCCCAACGGAAAATACATCTCTTACACCAGTGATAAGGGGGGCGCCGACAATATATGGGTAATGAATGCCGATGGAACCGGCAAACGTGCGGTTTCAAAAGAAACATTCAGGCTTTTGAATAATGCGGTGTGGACGCCCGACAACCAATACCTGATAGCAAGGAAGCATTTTACAGCGAGCCGTTCGCTGGGAGCCGGCGAGATGTGGATGTACCATATTTCGGGAGGCGATGGCGTTCAGCTTACAAGAAGAAAAAATGATCAGCAGGATGCAGGAGAACCAGCGGTTTCGCCTGACGGTAAATATCTGTATTACAGTGAGGATGTGAGTCCGGGACCCTATTTCCAATACAACAAGGACCCGAATGGTGAGATCTACGCCATCAAGCGCCTGAACCGGGAAACTGGTGAAACCGATGAAGTTGCAGGTGGTCCCGGCGGAGCGGTTCGGCCGCAGCCCTCTCCTGACGGAAGAATGCTTGCTTTTGTAAAACGAGTAAGATTAAAATCAGTATTATATCTACAAGACCTTTCGACAGGCGAGGAATGGCCTGTGTATGATGATCTCTCGCGCGACCAGCAGGAAGCCTGGGCAATCTTTGGCGTTTACCCTGGCTTTGCCTGGACTCCGGACAGTAAAAACATCATCTTCTATGCGAAAGGCAAGATTAGAAATCTGGATATCGCCTCACAGGTTGTGAAAGAAATTCCTTTTGATGTGACGTCGAATCAAACCGTTACTGAAGCATTGCATTTTGAGCAGACGGTTTTCAAGGATGAGTTCGATGCTAAAATGATCAGGCAAACAAGCACTTCACCTGACGGGAAGATGATCGCATTCAACGCGGCGGGATATATTTATACGAAAACCTTACCCGACGGTGAACCCAAGCGTATCACTGAGGGAACGGACTTTGAGTTTGAGCCGGATTTTAGTCCCGATGGCAAGTGGCTGGTCTTTGTAAGCTGGAATGACGAAACCAAAGGAACGTTGAATAAGCTTGACCTCAGAAGCGGGCGTGTTACGCCACTAACTACCGAAAAGGGCTTTTATTATTCGCCTAAATTCTCGAACAAAAGTGATAGGGTTGTATACCGAAAGGGCACAGGAAATTACTCACTGGGCTTCACTTTCGGAAAGAACCCAGGGATCTATGTCATCCCGGTCAACGGTGGTGAACCCGTAAGAATCTCGGAAAACGGGATAAGGCCTGTGTTCAGCTCAAATGATTCCAGGATATTTTTCCAGAGCCATGAGGGAGATAAGAAAGCATTTAAAAGCATGGATCTGAATGGGGGCAACGTCAGAACTCATTATCTTTCTACCTATGCCAACCAGTTCGTCCCAAGTCCCGACGGAAAGTGGCTTGCTTTTACGGAGCTTTTCAATGCTTACATTACCCCTCTTGTTGCCTCAGCAAACGGACTTGAACTTTCGGCCGAAAACAAATCTCTGCCGCTTACAAAGGTTACCAGAGATGCAGGAACCTACCTGCACTGGAGCCGCGACAGTAAAAAGCTGAACTGGACACTGGGATCACAATACTTCAGCAGAGAAATTAAAAATTCTTTTAGCTTCGTTGAAGGCGCTCCGCAAACACTGCCGGCTATTGATAGTGCCGGTTTAGAAATAGGTCTTAAACTGACATCTGACGCCCCCTCTGGCAAAATTGCTTTTACTAACGCCCGCATCATTACGATGAAGGGAAACGAAGTGATCGAAAATGGAACAATTGTGATCGAGAAGAACC
>DALYUO010000044.1:17119-20445 GCA_031981225.1 Pararcticibacter sp. | reverse complement strand
AACCGCATTATTGCGGTTGGCCCCGCTGCACAGGTTAAGGTACCGGATGATGCCATGGTTATCAGCGCCGACAATCAAACGATTATGCCGGGCATTGTGGATGTACATGCGCATCTTCCAACCAGTCCCGACGGCGTTTCACCACAACAGGACTGGAGCTATTTTGCGAACCTTGCATATGGTGTAACAACATCACACGATCCTTCGAGTAACACTGAAATGGTTTTCAGCCAGTCGGAAATGGTTAAATCTGGACGAATGATCGGGCCGCGTATTTTCTCTACGGGTTCAATCCTATATGGTGCAGATGGAGATTTTAAAGCCGTCATAAACAGCCTTGATGATGCCAGATCACATTTAAGACGCATGAAGGCGGTAGGTGCCTTTTCGGTGAAATCATATAATCAGCCGAGGAGAGAACAGCGGCAGCAGATTATACAAGCAGCGCGCGAATTAAAAATGGAGGTAGTTCCTGAAGGCGGGTCGACCTATTTCCATAATTTGTCGATGATTATTGACGGGCATACCGGAATTGAACATAACATCCCTGTAGTACCTGTATATAAAGATGTAAAGGCTTTCTGGAATGCGAGCAAGACAGCCTACACTCCTACTCTGATTGTCAGCTACGGGTCGCAATCGGGCGAGAATTTCTGGTATGACCGTACCAATGTATGGGAAAAAGAGCGGTTGCTTAACTTCGTACCCAGAGCGATCATCGACGGCCGTTCGCGGAGGAGAACAACGTCGGAGTTTGGCGATTATGGCCATATTGAGGTGGCAAAAGCGGTAAAACAACTTGCGGATGGCGGCACAAAAGTTAACCTTGGATCGCATGGTCAATTACAGGGGCTGGGTGCACACTGGGAACTGTGGATGCTGGCGCAGGGAGGCATGAGTGCATTGCAGGCAATCCGCTGTGCTACTATTAATGGCGCTGAATATCTTGGAATGGGTAAAGAGCTTGGTTCTCTTGAGAATGGAAAGCTTGCTGACCTCATTGTATTGGACGCAAATCCGCTCGACGACATCAGAAACACTGAAAGTATTAAGTATGTTATGGCTAACGGACGCTTGTTTAATGCTGAAACAATGAATGAAGAAGGAAACCGGCCGAAACAAAGGGCTAAATTCTGGTGGCAAACTGCCCGGGGTGAAGGTGTCGTAATAAATGGCAATGTCGAAACTTTTACTTTCACAACACCGGAGTGTGATTGATGTGGGTTGTGGGCTGTGAGTTGAAAGTTGAAGGTTGTGAGTTGTGAGTTGTGAGTTCAATGTTAAAAGTTGAAGGTTTAAAGGTCAAAGCAAAAAGCTGAAGGCTGATCGCTGACAGCTGAAGGCCGTAAGCTTACCGGCATTTTGCGATAAAAAAGCAAATTTCTTTTTTTATTACTCACATCCTCATAAATTTACATCTTAAACACACATTCATGCTGTCATTGGGAGATCCATTTTCGGAGACCAATTTAATAGCATGCTTTTATAAAATTTATTCCTCATAATGAAGTTTAAACCATTTGTTTTTTCTGCTGCATTGATCGTAGCAGCTAATTTTTCTTTTTCGCAGGACAACCTCGTTAATTCTTTAAAATCGAATCAAAGCGCTGACAGCAAAGAGGGTTTTAAATTTACCGACGTCGTCAATCTTGCAAATACAACTATTAAGAACCAGGGATCTTCCGGAACCTGCTGGAGCTATTCTACTAATTCGTTCCTTGAATCCGAAATGGTGAGGCTGGGTAAGGATCCAATAGAGCTTTCGCCGATTTACAGCGCCCGTTGTGCCTATATCGAAAAGGCTAAAAACTACGTACGCATGCATGGCGCTGTGACTTTAGGCGACGGAGGTGAGACACATGATGTGATCAATATGTACCGAAAATATGGAGCATTGCCGCTAAGCGTTTATACCGGACTAAATTACGGAACTACTAAAAACAAGTTTGCCGAAATGGCTGCAGTTACACAGGCGATGCTGGAAGCGATAGTTAAAAACCCTAACGGTCAGCTTACTCCTAATTGGCTTAACGCTTATACAGCAGTTCTTGATGCATATCTGGGGAATGTACCTCAGAGTTTCAGTTACAAGGGAAAGAACTATACACCTCAAAGCTTTGCAAAAGAATTGGTTGGAATTAATCCTGATGACTATATCGAGCTTTCATCTCTTACTGATTACCCATATTATAAAAAGTTCACCCTGTTAATTCCCGACAACTGGTCGTTTGATCAGGTTTATAATGTACACATGGATGAGATGACCGACATTATCGACAATGCTTTAAAGAATGGATATACTGTAGCATGGGCAACTGACGTGAGCGAAAAAAGCTTTAGCTGGAAAAATGGAGTTGCTTACGTTCCTGAAACAAGCTACGATGAAATGACGGATCAGCAGAAGGCTGAAATGTTCAACGGCCCTAAACCTGAATTAGCAGTGACTCCCGAAATCAGACAACAAGCATTTGATAACTATAATACCACAGATGACCACGGCATGCATATTGTGGGTCTGTCTAAAGATCAGAATGGCAAGGAATATTATATCGTTAAGAACTCCTGGGGAACAACGAACGATTATAAAGGGTATCTGTATGTCACCAGGAACTTCGTGAAATATAAAACTACTTCTTTACTACTTCACAAAAAGGCTATCCCTTCGGATATAAGGAAAAAGATAGGGATTTGACAATTGACAGTGGACAATTGACAGTGGACAATTGACAAGGGACAATTGACAATGGGGGTAATAACGGAAGCTGGTTATTATCCCCATCTTTTTTTACCTTTGCCCGTCAATTTGATAGCTCATGGCTCAAAATATAGCTCCTTCTACCGCCACTACTCCAGCTTCTGCTTTTGAGCGGATGCTTACCGTTTTAAATACACTGAGAGAACAATGCCCCTGGGATAAGAAGCAAACGATGGAGAGTTTGCGTCATCTTACTATTGAGGAAACCTATGAATTATCCGACGCAATTCTGGAGGGTGATAAACAAGAAATAAAAAAAGAGATAGGAGACATCATGCTTCATCTTGCGTTTTATGCTCGTATAGCTTCAGAAACGGGGGATTTTGATATAACTGATGTTCTTAACAGCTTGTGCGATAAACTTATTATCAGGCATCCCCATATTTATGGCGAGGTGACGGCAGAGGATGAGGAGACGGTTAAAAGGAACTGGGAACAGATCAAATTAAAAGAAGGCAACAAATCGGTTCTTGAAGGTGTACCTGTTTCTCTTCCTTCCCTTGTGAAGGCTTCGCGTATCCAGGAAAAAGTGCGGGGAGTAGGCTTTGACTGGGAAAATCGTCACCAGGTA
>DALYUO010000044.1:10998-17109 GCA_031981225.1 Pararcticibacter sp. | reverse complement strand
AATTCAGGGAGGAGGTTAATAACACAGATGCACCCGTTGATGCCGAAAAAGCTGAAGGCGAGTTTGGCGACCTTCTCTTCTCACTCATAAACTACGCCCGGTTTATCAACATCAATCCAGAGAACGCCTTAGAGAAGACCAATAAAAAGTTCATCCGCCGGTTTCAATTTCTCGAAAAGAGAGCGTCCGCGATGGGGAAAAATCTTAAGGACATGACATTAAATGAAATGGATGTCATTTGGAATGAAGCGAAGAAGGACGAAAAATAGCTGTAGCGTTTGTATTCATATCTGCGTATAGCAGATATGAGAAGAAAAGCTTCGTCTTTGGTATGCCTATTGATTCTTTTTAGCTTTTTAATCCACAGCTGCAAACGCGATGACGTTTTCAATCCTGAAGGAACGTATACAGGACGTTTTATCTATACAATTGCTATAAGTTCAAGCGGGCCTGCAATCGCCCCTGCCTCGATACGTTTCGAAAATGAAACTTTTACATCAACTGCGGGCCAGAATAGAATTCCGGCCGGAGGATCTGGAACATTTAAAGTAAGCGGAAGGCAAATTGAATTTGCTGATACAAATGTCTGGACAGCAGATTTCAACTGGGCATTAATATTAAACGGTACATATGTTTATAAAACTCGGTCAGATAGCTTATTTTTAACCAGGCGAACAAATGACGGAAACACATACGAGTACAGGTTAAAAAGAATTCCTTAATAAATGCAGAAGAAGTTGGGTATTTCTGAAGACGAACTGATTCAACGGTGTAAATCGGGTGAATTAAAGTTCCAGGAAAAGCTTTATAAGCATTTCTACGGCTACGCTATGGGCGTGGGTTTAAGATATCTGGCGGATAGAGATGATGTGCTGGAAGTAGTAAACGACTCATTTATTAAGGTATTTAAAGCGATCCAGTTTTTCAACGAAACACAACCTTTCAAGGCATGGCTGAGGCGCATAGTTGTAAATACGGCCATCGACCATAGAAGAAAGAACTTAAAATACATGAATCAGGTAGATATAGATGAAGCGGGATATGTCGGGCAGGCTGCCGAAGCGGTAGAAAACCTGTCCGTAAAAGATATTCTGGAGTTAATGAACCATCTTCCGGAAATACATAGAATGGTATTTAACCTTTATGAAATAGACGGATACAGTCACGATGAAATAGGAAATATACTTAGTATACCAGTTAGTTCTTCAAGGGTCTATCTGAGCCGCGCAAAAGAAAAACTAAGAAAGTACTGGAATCAACAGGAGGATAATTATGTACGACCAGTTTGATAAAAAGATTTCTGACAGGATTAAATATGTGTTCGACACATATGAAGATGACACCTCAGATGCGGGCTGGAAAGAGTTACGAAAAAGCTTTCCGGGAACAGAGGACAAGCGCCGGCCACTGCTTTATTGGATAAGTACTGCCGCCGCGGTTGCTCTGTTATTTATAGGAAGCTGGCTGTTCTTTAACCAGGATACGCAGGAGCAGGTTATCACAAAAGTAACTCTTCCGGTATCATCCAAACCTCTGCAGGATCAGAAAG
This sequence comes from Pararcticibacter sp., assembly GCA_031981225.1. GTDB lineage: Bacteria > Bacteroidota > Bacteroidia > Sphingobacteriales > Sphingobacteriaceae > Arcticibacter. Next base: position 15,560 of record DALYUO010000044.1, on the reverse strand, counting down.
AAGACATAAGCGACGAGGTAATAAAACATGACGAGACCGTTACAGCCCGAAAGTCAGCAGATCCCGTTTCAGGTATAGTGCATACCAGCCTCTTGAGTACAGAAACCAGTGCTACCAGAGTAGAAAATGAAACACTTTCGGTGACAACAACCAGCGCCGCTCCTATCGTTTTAACTGTTGCTGAAAACAGAGACTCGACAACGGTCTTAAAAGATCCGGTGTATGCAAAGGCTGATATTCCGGAAAAAGAAGTTGTTAACGCTCCAACCGACGATGACTACATAAGACAGCAAGCGGAAAGGCTGGCCCGGATTAAAGAGATCCCTGCGGCTAAGAAATCTGACGTAAAGAAAGATAATAAAGTTTCATTTGGCGTATATGCAGGTAGCTTCGTAAACTATTCTGACGGAAGTAAAACCAGTATGAATACGGGTGTTGGGCTATCATCAGAGTTTAAAATCACGAAAAAGTTAAAAATTGCAACTGGTATCGCACTTGCTCAAAACACCTTAAAATACGATAAACTTTCGCCGCAGGAGTCTGCCGACATTTATCTTTCTGTACCAGTGTTGGATGAGCCCCAACTAACCAATAGCTTTATAGCAAAGACATCAGCATTAAGCTATACAGTAAACGGATACAACGCCTCCTTGTTAGGTCTCGATATCCCGGTAAATATCAAGTATATGTTCATCGAAAATAAAAGAGAACTGTATTTGGTGGCAGGGCTTAGCTCCAATTACTTTATTGATGAGGCTTATACCTACAATTATGTAAATATGGGAGCAAGGGTTGAGGGCGATGCTGAAGAACAAACAACCACAAAAACAAGCAGCTTTGACTTCGCACGGATGCTAAACTTTTCGGTTGGGTTTGGTTATCCGGTAGGAAAGCAAAGCAAACTTTCGCTGGAGCCTTTCATTAAATACCCACTTGGAGGACTTGGGGCCCAGGATATTCGCTTCGGATCAGCGGGACTAAACCTCAAATTGAACTTCAGCACGAAGTAGCTGGTTGCGGGATGTGTGTTGTAGGTTGCGAGTTGCAGGATGTGAGGTGGGTTGAAGGTGGTGATATATTTTGTAGGTTGTGAGGTGTGGACGAAAAGCCTCTACCTTTTGAAGAAAACGTTCAATAAGACAAAAAAAACTGCCAGGTCATTATGCTTCTGAAGGCTCATCCTTAAAGACCGTAAAGCCTGCTGCATATGTGTCTTGACGGTAAGTTGTGATATAGACAGTCGCTCCGCTACTTCCTTATATTTCAGGCCTTCTTCACGACAAAGGCGAAATACCGTCCTCTGCTGCGGAGGTAAAAACTCGATTGCTTTTTGAAGCAGCCGTCCGGTTTCATTCGTAATTATCAACTGCTCTGTTTCCTCATGTGTTTCCTTCCATTCGAGAGCCAGTTCGCGGTTTGCCTTTATCTCAAGCTGCTGTCTTCTCAACAGGCGCAAACTACTGTTTCTTGCCATTACGTGAATATAAGATTCAATGTTATCGATACTCTCCGGATGCTCATGCTGCCATATACTAAGAAAAACTTCATGAACTACATCTTCTGCCCTATCCTCAAATTTCAGCACCTTTAATGCATAGCTGTAGATCTTTTTCCGGTACATGTCATACAGCCAACGGAAAGCCTTCGCATCTTTCGCTGCGATTTTTGCTAACAACATTTTTTCGTCACTCCACCCTATGTCTGCTGAGTACATAACCCAATCATTTGTATATCTCAAGACGTCTCATCTGCTAATTAAGAAATGGCGGAAATGTCACACCCTAAGTTCTATGAGGCCTTATAATTCAGGTAATTCATACCGGATTCCCGGCTAAGTAAAATAAAATACAAACTTAATTATTCGGCTATCATTTGCAAGTCTTTAGTAAAAATAGACAGAACAAAAATAAATTTAATGTGACTACTCCTTTTTTCTTTCCCGTGCATCTGTATAAGAAAGGGAATAGCAGAATTTTTTTTTACTGCTATAAAATTTAACCAATGACTAAAGACCGGATTCAATACTTATACAGCCAGTATCTTAAAGACGCCTGTTCTGACGAAGAACTTGAAGAACTAAAAGCCTCCCTTCAGGATCCGGCCAATGAAGCGTTGTTTGCTGATTTACTCGATGAAAGCTGGACCAGATTAACAGACAATGAGCTTATTGATATGGCTTCCGAAAAATCAGACATGCTTTTTAATAAGATCGTGTCCCATCCGGCAAAGAAAACGGCTATCCTTAAGTTTTGGGTTCCTTTAGCGGCTGCGGCTATGCTGCTGCTTGCAATAAGCACTTTTTTGCTGACCCGCATTAATTCATCTGAGGAACAAAAGATGACCGCAGATGCCAGGATAACCGCAGACATTCTTCCCGGGAACAATAAAGCCACCCTGACACTCGACAACGGAAATACAATAGCACTAAAAAAAGAAAAAGGCGGAATAATTTCGGCGGGCAACAGGCTGGTTTATTCCGATGGCAGCATGGTAAGCAATGACGACCACACTCCCCGGAAACAGACGACCTCAATGAAAGCTGTTCAGATGGCTACATTGGCGACTCCGGTAGGCGGCCAGTATCAAATCACTCTTTCGGACGGAACAAAAGTGTGGTTAAATGCAGAAAGCAAATTACACTACCCTGTCGAATTCAATCAGGAACATAGAACCGTTGAGTTAGAGGGAGAAGGGTATTTTGAAGTCGCAAAAGATTCACGCAGGCCGTTCACCGTTACATCCGAAGGCCAGGAAATAGAAGTCCTGGGCACTCATTTTAATGTCAATGCATACAGGGACTGGAATTCGGTGAAAACGACTCTCATAGAAGGGCGGGTGAGAGTAAGCAGCACTTCGGACGGTGAAAAAGAAGGAGCAGTTATTTTGAGTCCGGGACAACAAGCGAGCTCGGTTCCCGGAAGCAGTCTCGTTCGCGTTAGCTCAGTAAACATTGAGGAAATAACGGACTGGAAGGAGGGCCTGTTCCTTTTTAACAACGAGTCACTGAAAAGCATTATGAGCCGTCTGGCTCATTGGTATAACATAGAAGTGGTATTCGAAGGCAATGCCGGCAATGTTCGCTTCGTCGGCACCCATTTAAGAAGCAAAGGTTTAAACAACTTATTAGAGAACATAGAGAGCACAGACAAGGTTCGTTTTCGAACAGAAAAAGGCTCGAATGGAAAAGAAAGGAGGATTATCGTTACAGCTAACTACTAAGTCTATTTGAAAGGTTTAAAAATTCAGGAGTGTTGGCAGCACCCCTGAAAAAAGCAATTGTTTTACGATTGCAGGGAAAACAAACTAATTAAACGCAAAAATTTATTAACCCATCCAAATGTATAAAAAATATTCTGCAAGACTTTGCGGGACAGGCACATACTGTCTAAAAAAATATTTAAGAATCATGAAATTTACTGCTATCTTACTGGTAGTTAGCATTGTGCAGACAACAGCTGCCAGCTTTGCGCAAAAGGTTAGCATCAACGTAAACAACGCACAGGTTAAAGATGTGCTGTACGAGCTGACGAAGAAAACGGGTTATAGCTTTATTGCTGATGCAGCACTGCTGGAAAAGCTAAAGCCTGTAACTCTCAAGGTAAAGAATGAGCCACTCAGGAACGTTCTGGAGAAATGCTTTGACACCGAAAAATTTGAATTCCTGTTTAATGAAAGTGAATCGGTTGTAATCAAAAGCAAAACAGGAACAACAGCTCTAATGCAGGTCCGCATCCGCGGAAAAGTAACAGACGAACAGGGAGAACCCCTTCCCGGGGCTTCTGTCACCATCAAAGGCGGTGGCAGGGGTACGTCGACAGACCTTAACGGAAATTTCATACTCACCAATGTCAGCTCTGATGCGGTTCTCGTCATCTCGTTTATCGGAATGCAAAAGCAGGAGATCCCGGTCAATGGTCGTACTGAGATCAAAGTGGTTTTAAAAAGCCAGTCTTTTAATGTAGAGGAGGTGGTGATCGTTGGTTACGGGCAACAGAAGAAAGAGTCTGTTACGGCCGCCATTACCACTATCTCCGCTAAAGAACTCGTTCAGTCGCCTGTAGCAAACATCAGTAATGCCCTCGCCGGAAGGCTTTCAGGGCTAACTGCCATTCAGACGAGCGGCAAGCCAGGCGACGATAAGTCGACCTTGTATATCCGTGGGATCGGAACCTATACCGATCAGACCTCCCCTCTCATAATGGTAGATGGAGTCGCCAGAACAACTTATAACGAAATCGACCCTAACGAAATTGAATCCATCAGTATGCTAAAAGATGCATCTGCGACAGCCGTATATGGTGTACGTGGAGCAAACGGGGTAATATTGATTACAACTAAACGAGGTCAGGAAGGGGCACCTAAGATCGCCGTATCGTCGCAGACTGCGGTTTCCGAATTTACAAGGGAACCAAAGTTTGTGAATTCTTATGAATACGCAACCCTGCAGAATGAAAAGAGTTTCCAGCTTTACTGGATAAATCACTCCAAAGACGCTGATGTAAAAACATGGAACGACTTCCTCAAAAAGAGAGAGTCGAACTGGACGAGAGAAGCAAGTTTAT
>DALYUO010000044.1:10121-10988 GCA_031981225.1 Pararcticibacter sp. | reverse complement strand
GCTGTACTATAAAAACGCACACACACCAACTCTCGAAAGCGGCGAACGGAACCCCTACTACAGTCCGTATTTTTATCCTGACGTAAACTGGACAGACCAGATGTTCGAAAATTTCGCTCCCCAAAGCCAGGTAAATGCAAATATCTCTGGGGGAACAGAAGCATTAAAATACTTCATTTCATTAGGTTATCTGACACAAGGAGGTCTGTTTAAAACCGACTACATGAAGTTTTCTGACGAAATGGACTTTAGAAAGAAGCGCTATAATGTGAGAGGCAACTTCGACTTTGACGTCAATAAGAACTTCAGGATCTCCGTGGATGTAGGGACTCAGTTCGTAAATATCAGCGGGATGGATAATGACAATTTCATTTGGGAGAAGAGAATTTTATGGTCTAACCCTATGTCATCTCCAGGGATAATAGACGGAAAGTTTGTTGTTCCTTACTCCAACCCCCAGGCATCTCTTAACCCCTTATATGAAATTGCAAACAGCAATAATTATAATCTTACTGACAACAGTACTTTAAACTCTACTATAAAACTATCGCACAAGCTGGATTTTATCACCAACGGGCTATCGGTTAATGCAAAAGGAGCTTACGACAGTTACTTCTCCAGCAGATCCGGTGGTAAGTTCTCGCCTGTATATTATGGTATTAGCCCGAATCCAAGCGGAGATGTACTTGATCCGATATTTTCGCAGCTGAAAGAGGAAACACCTCCCGAAAGATGGTCGCCATGGCACAATGGAAAGTGGAGGAAGATATACGGTGAATTCTCTTTAAACTATAACCGGTCTTTTGGAGACCACGCCGTCTCCGGCTTATTTCTCTATAACCTTGAAAGGTTCTACGACCCCAACCT
>DALYUO010000044.1:0-10111 GCA_031981225.1 Pararcticibacter sp. | reverse complement strand
TTATCATTTGCCGAAATCGTACACCGGATTGGCTACACGAGTGACCTACGGATACCGGAGCCGTTACCTTGCCGAATTCAATATGGGCTATAATGGATCGGAAAACTTCCCTGAAGGCAAGCGGTTCGGACTCTTACCTGCCTACTCTCTCGGCTGGGTGGCTTCGAACGAAAGCTTTTTCCCCAAGAATGATATTGTTACTTATCTGAAAGTAAGAGGCTCGCTTGGAAAAGTGGGAAATGACAATATTGGAGGTGCCCGCTACCTTTACCTTCCTGATGTATGGACTTACGGAGGTAGTGGCTATCCTTATATGGACTACGCTTTCGGTACAATAAGCGACCGGAATAATGTGCAGGGCTCGCAGGAAGGAACATTGGGAAATCCAAACGTAACCTGGGAAACGGCAACAAAAGCAAATATTGGTTTTGAAGCACATTTCTTCAGAGATAAGTTGTCAATCACGTACGACCATTTCAGCGAAAAACGTGTCGACATATTATCTTACAGAGGAACTGTGCCTGCCATCGTGCAAGCAAGTCTTCCTCCCTATAATCTGGGAGAGGTAAAAAACTGGGGGAACGAACTGGAGATAAACTTCAGGACCAGAGCAGGAAAATTTGATTACTGGGTAAAGGCGAATATTGCCAATAACCGGAACAAGATCATTTTCCGGGATGAAGCAATATCCGACGGGCTGGAATACCAGGCCACAACAGGCAGACCTATCGGACAAGGATTATACCTTCAGGCGGATGGCTTATACACCTCATGGGCCGATCTTTATAATATAGATACAAACGGTGACCCCGTCCTCGCAGAACCGATAAGGGCGCTCAACCAGAACGGGCAACCTTATGAAAATGCACAGGGGGCCCCTGTTTACCAAAAGGACCTCGGTTATGGAGGTGTTGCGATACAGCCCGGCGAAGTACGACTGAAGGATGTGAATGAAGATGGCGTTGTAAACGAAAAAGACCTGGTCAGGACCGGAAATACTACAATACCTAAAATTACCTACGGTATTTCCTTTGGGTTTAACTGGAAAGGCTTTGACTTCTCAACGCTGCTGCAGGGTGTTGGTGGTGTCGCTAAATTTGCCATGAGTCAGAGGCATTTTAACAAACAGGAGTCGCTATTTGAAGTAGACCTTAACCGCTTTACGCTGGAACGCTATAATAACGGCGAGAAGATAGATTTTCCTCTCGCGGCATACGATCACACCGGAGCCAATAACACCTATTTCCTGAAAAACACATCTTATATGCGGTTAAAGAACCTCGAGATCGGTTATACGGTAAAGCCAGAGTTCCTTAAGCGGGTAGGTATAAGATCAGCACGAGTATATGCAAACGGAAATAATCTGACTACCTGGTCCCCGAATGAAATATGGGGAGACCCTGAGAACCTGGCCTACATAGGATACCCTCTGACAAGGACCTATAACCTCGGCCTCAATATTAATTTCTAACCTGATATTGTTATGGAGATGAAGAGATCAAACTTAAATATTTCGCTCTTAGCAGGCTTGCTGTTTTTATTAATGGCAACTGGCTGTACAAAGGATTTTTTGCAAAAGCCTAAAGGGGGTGCCGTTACTGTCGACACCATATTTCATACAAAAGACCAAGCTCGGTTTGCTGTAGCCCGGATGTATTCCTGGTGTGTGAGAAGCTATCTTCCGCAAGGATCAACCGACTTGTCGAGACCGGAAATCCTCACGGACGCCCTATATATAATTAGTCCGGGCTATGACTGGACCAACTTAGGGATCAATGCACCCAGCTTTAAGAAGGGAAACATGGGAGCTAACAGCAATGTCGATTATGGGTGGGGTGCCGGACGTGATGCTGAAGTGACTGGCGGAGCCTTTGGCTGGCATTATAAAGGAATCAGACAAGCTAACCTGGTGTTTAAAAACATCGATATGGTAGTAGATGCTGATCAGGGATGGAAAGACGACGTAAAAGGCCAGGCCATATTTTGCAGGGCACTACAGCATTATGAGTTATTCCGTCATTACGGCGGCATTCCTATTTTGTCGACAGCATTAGCTGGCGACGGCAATATCAACATTCCAAGAAGGTCTGTTGAATCTGTGGTAGACAGTGTGGTTAAATGGTGTGATCAGGCTGCCGGTTTGCTGCCTGCCACCCGTGCGAGCTCTGAATATGGGATGATAACCAGGCTTGCGGCTCTTGCCCTTAAATCAAGGATGTTATTATATGCTGCCAGTCCGCTTTATAACACCCCCGATAATATGAAATCGGTAATATCGGCTGCCAGATATGGCGATCAGAGAGATACCGTTTTGTGCTACCCAACATATGACAAAGAAAGATGGAAAAAGGCGTATGAAGCAGCCTGGGATGTTATTCAGAATGCACCTGCGGCCAAAGTCGCGATCTACAATACCGGCAAAGCACTCACAGATATAGGAACCGACAATTATGCAGGACTTGGCGATTATGAAGCCGTGTGGAACGTATATGCCAATGAAGAATTAATATTAGTGAGCACCCGCAACCAGAACGGCGACGACTGGGGCGCAAATCTGACAGCCTGGGGCAAGTTCCTTTCTTCCAAAGTGGGCGCCTGGGAATGGGGAGCAAAAAACAATATGCCTATAGAGTTCATGCAGCTCTATGAGAAAAGGGACGGCACGAAATTCACCCTCCCCTCTTCAGGTAACGACCTCCCGGTCGACATCCGTAACTTCAATCTTGATCCACGGTTTTACCAGACTGTAGCTTATGATGGAATGTTCTACAGATCGGCCAGTGGCGGTAAATACGGCACTATTCCGTTCTATAAAGCCGGTGATGGCTTTACTGAAGGGGCACTTTCCAAAAGCGACGTAGGACCGGATGGATATGCATTAGACGTGTACAAGTTCGTGGCGAGGGTTGACAACGGGAGCTGGGACCATTTTGCGTGGCCGGTATTCCGCCTGGCAGAATTCTATTTGAGCTACGCTGAAGCATTGAATGAATACAATCAGGGACCTAACGCTGATGCTTATAAGTACCTGAATGAGATAAGACAAAGAGCCGGCATGCCTGACAAATCGGGATTGGATTACCAGGGTTTCCAGGCTGCGGTACAAAACGAAAGAACCATTGAACTTGCTTACGAAGGGCATCGTTACAACGATCTCCTCAGATGGATGAAGGCTCATATCGTACTGAACACCGAGCTGCGGGGTATTGCCACAACTGCAAGAAAAGGTGCCGACGGCAGCCTGAAGAGATCATGGGGAATCGTTCCTTTTATGACGCAGGTGTTTCCGGTTAAGTATTACTATCTCCCTTTCATTTCTTCTGAGGTGAGCAAGAAATACCTGGGAGACGGTGTATCATGGAATGGGCAAAACCCGGGCTGGTAATCATTTATAAACAAAGTGTGCTCATTGACGCCTTGACTAAAGGCACACTGATCAATATTTATTCAAATGAAACAAATAAGAAAAGAATATATTAAACTTTTTGCCTGTATTTTTTCATTCTTCTGCTTTCTGACTGCCCACGCTCAAACAAGCTCAGACACATCCTCCGTGTCTGTAGTTAAGCACAGGACAGGATCAGCCTTCACATTAAGCGGAGAAGAGATCCAAAGAATGATGGTTGGAAATCTCCTGAACACCCTTCAGGGAAGGATTCCCGGACTAACCGTTATGACGGGCTCCGGAGAACCGGGATACGACAACCCTACTCTCTATTTGAGAGGGCAAAGCAGCTGGAATATCGAGGGAAATAAAGTACTTATTTATCTCGACGGATACGAAGTTGACATGAATGCAATCAGCTCTCTGTCGGCCTACGAGATTGAATCCGTCACACTGCTTAAAGATGCTATCGCGCTGGCGCCATTCGGGCTCCAGGGAGGTGCAGGAGTCCTATGGATTAAAACTGTGTCTGGCAGTAACGAGAAAGTGAAGATTTCGGCGAATGCCCGCTATGGCATTCAGAGTGCGATTGAGCTGCCATCAGTGGTGAATGCCTTTGATTTCACGAGCAACTATAACAAAGCGCTGGCCAATGACGGACTACCACTGAAGTATACTAATCCGGAACTTTATAAGGCGACAGATGACCCTTTTCATCCAAATGTGGACTGGTATAAGGAAACTCTGAAAAACACATCAAAGATCCAGGACTATAACGTTTCTTTCAGAGGAGGAAGTCCTAAAACGCGGTACTTCGTATTAATGAATTACACCGACTTTACAGGTCTGTATAAAAATGCCGACGCTATTGACAAGGACTTCGGTACCAATGCGCGTTATAACAAGATCAACTTAAGAGGTAACGTCGATCTGCAGCTAAGCAAAAGTCTTTCCATTACCGCCAATATCTCGGCGATCACGGAAGACAAAAACACTCCGGCAGGATTTACTGCGACTGAATTATTTGATAATCTGTTAAGGATTCCTGCAGCAGCCTTTCCTGTTCATAACCCTAATGGTACCTGGGGTACAAGTTCGGCTTACAACTTCAATCCAGTGCAAAGACTGCAACGCTTCGGGATTTGGAACTCTCATACCCGTAACCTGCAAACTAATGTTTCTTTTACTGAAAAGCTGGACGCCATCACGAAAGGACTGGCATTGAAAGGAGGCCTTTCATTCAGCAACCAGTATGTAGGCTTCTACCAAAAGCAATTTGGCCAGCCAGCCTACGAGATCAGTAAAGGTGCAAATGACGAACCTCTGCTGAACGCTAACGGCGAGGTAATTTATATTCAGAGGGGTACTATCAGTGAAAATATTAATGAAGGCGAAACCAGTCATTGGAACAGGACTACCGGGCAGATCGGACTGGAATACAGCAGGACTTTCGGCAAAAACACGTATTCGGGGAGCATTTTAGCCAAAAGGCAAAACTACTCTAAAAACGGACTTGTGTACGAGCTGAGAAACCAGGGGCTATCCGGAAACGTATCTTACGACTACAATAAGACATATTTGTTCGATTTCGTCGCATCCTATATAGGATCTACTGATTTTGCTCCCGGAAAAAGATATGGATTCTTCCCTGCAGCAGGGTTCGGATGGGTATTATCTAATGAAGATTTCCTGAATACCAGCACGGCAATTAACTACCTGAAACTTCGCGCCACCTATGGTAAAGTTGGGAACACGAACGAAGACCGCCGCTTCCTTTATCAGCAATGGGCTACAGGGGGAGGCAGCTGGAAACTGGGGACCGGCAACTCTACAAGGGACGGCAGAAAAGAGGGATCAATCGCCAATCCGGATGCTACATGGGAAGAAAAAACCACACTGAATATCGGACTTGACCTGCAGTTATTTAAAAAGCTGACAGCCAACATTGATGTATTCAGCGAAAAGAGATCCGGCATTCTGGAAATACCGAGTGCTGACATACCAGGTTTTACCGGATTCTCTCTTCAGTACCTGAACACAGGAGAAGTAAAGAATAAAGGATTTGAAGCTTCTCTTTCATTTGACAACAACGATCATAACTTTAAATACTACCTGAGAGGCTCCGCCGCATTTGCAAGGAACGAGATCACCGAAAAATCTGAAGAAGCTCAGCCTCTTGAGCATTTGTATGCCAGAGGATATCGTCTCAACCAATTTAAAGGGCTCGCTTTCGAAAGTTTCTACCAGGAAAGTGAATTTGATGCGAACGGACTTCTAAAGCAAGGCATTGTAACGTCTTCGTACGCAACCGTGAGGCCGGGTGACTTGAAGTTTAAAGATCAGGACAATAACGGAGTGATCAACGACTACGACATGGTTCCCTTCGGCTACACCAGACTGCCTGAAGTAACATTAGGTTTCAACCTCGGATTCAGATTTAAGGGATTTGATTTTGATGCCTACATGCAGGGGGTGTTAAACCGTACAGTAAGCCTGCTGAGCGACACCTACATCTATACACACCCATTTGTAAACAATAATAATATGACAGCTTTCTCGCTGAATAACTGGACTCCGGAGAATGCTGCGACAGCCAACTATCCCAGGTTGTCTACACTTAGCAATAAAAACAATGACCAGCAATCAGACTTCTGGCTGCGCAACGGCAATTTCTTTAAGCTGAGAAGTATCGAACTGGGATATACAATCCCTAAGATCAAGCCTGTTAAGAGGCTCGACAACGTCCGGATCTTCGTGAACGGCACCAACCTGTTTACATGGGATAAGCTGGAAGACCTCGAAGCAGAACGTTTATCGATGGGCTATCCACTGATGAAAGCGGTGACCTTTGGAATGAAAGCGCGGTTTTAATAATAATCTGTAAAGCATAGACAATGAAAAGAAATCATTATATAATCTCCTTGTTGACATTAGCTTCGGCTTTGTGCGCTTGTAAGGATGACTATTTAGATGTCAGAAAGATTGACGCCAACATATCGGTAGAGCAGTTATACAGCAATTTCCCTTACGCCCAGACGGCGCTTTGGAATATATACAGTTACCTCCCCGATGGCTTCGCAAACTTAGAAATGGAAGCCGCTACGGATAATGCGGAGAGTACAAGTGTAGATGCCAAATCGCAGACATTTAACCTGGGGATATGGAATCAGTACCCCAACCCCGATGCTTCGTGGAACAATAACTTTGAAGGGATCAGGAATGCGAATCTGTTTCTCAAAAACAAAGGAAAAATTGACATCGCCTACATCAAAAACGGCGTCGTCGGGGTTGACTCTTCCAACTACTTCAATGCCCGTGATAATGTAAAGTACATGGAAGGCGAAGCCCTGTTTCTGAAGGCATTCTTTTACTTCGAACTGGTAAAAAGATATGGAGGTGTTCCTCTTTTAGACGAGCCACTTGACCCGGCAGATGCTTCAACGTGGAAAAATGTTCAAAGAAGTTCGCTGGATGAAAGCCTGAAATATATTACCGCTCTGTGCGACAAGGCAACGGCCATTATCCCTGCAAATCTTACTGCCTCCTGGTATGAAGACGGACGGGTGAGGCAAGGCGCGATCAGGGCACTTAAAGCCCGGGTATTATTGTATGGCGCAAGTCCGCTGTACAAAGCGAACGGATCGACCGTAACCTGGGCACAAGCGGCGAGCGCGGCCAATGAGGTGATCCAGCTTGCTAAGTATAGCCTTGATCCCTCGTATGCAAAGGTATTCAGTAAAGACAACGCCGGAACAGCCGAAATGATCTTTTACAAACGGTATGGCGCCTTGAACTGGATTGAAAAGAACAATTTCCCTATAGTATTCGAAAACAGTAACGGCCAGAGTGTGACACCTTCACAGAATTTTGTGGATGCATTCGAAGTGCTGGAAAAAGATGGCGCAGGCACAGTAACCGGTTCTGTTCCCTTCAGCTGGAATAATCCTGCCCATACAGCTAATCCATACGCGAACAGGGATCCCCGGCTGGCGGCTACAGTGATCACCAATAATTCGGTGTTCAAGTCCACAACGATAGAAACATTCTATGGCGGAAACAGCGGACTTCCTAAGCTAAACGCTACCAAAACAGGCTATTATCTCTCTAAATGGAGTAACCCGGCGCTTAACCTGGTGACTAACACTACTTCCGATCATAACTGGATTTACTTTCGGTACGCTGAAGTATTGTTAAATTATGCAGAAGCCATGTTCAATGCTTATGGAGCAGATTCTGATCCCGGAAGCTTTGGAATGACAGCCTTAGAGGCAATCAACCTGGTGAGAAACAGAGCTGCGATGCCGGCACTGACCGTTGCTCAGTTAAATCCGGCATCGATCCAAAGGGAACGAAATGTCGAGCTGAGCTTCGAAAACCATCGTTTCTGGGACGTACGCCGTTGGAACCAGGGTACCACCTACTTTAAAGCTCCCCTGAACCGCGTCGACATTACAAAAATTGGCACGGGAAGTACGGCGACGTTCACCTATTCCGTAAAGAAACTGGAGGACAGAGCTTTTGACGAAAAAATGAACTGGTATCCAATTCCCCAGGCAGAGATCAACAAAACCGGTTGGGCACAAAACACCGGTTGGTAATATAATTCGGACCATAAAATGATTACAGATATGAAATTTCATAAATCTATATCAACACTGTTCACAGGCTTGCTGATGTTCAGCTCAGCCTGTAAACAGGAGACGCTTGAAGGAATCAACGCAACAGGAAATGAGCCGTTTAAAGTATATTTCCTTAACGGACAGAATAAAGGCCTTATTAACGGAATTCAGGACACGAAAATGGAAATAGATGTTAAGTCAAGAACAGCCAATTTTCCCGTTCCTATATTCCGCGGAGGGCAGGCTGGGTCGGAGCCATTTACGGTAGATATCACCGTTGATAACAGCACCATTCCCGCTCTTATACTGTCGGGAGACTTACCCGCGAATACAGTGGTCCTCGACGCAGGCAGCTTTACGTTAGCCACAAAAGACACGCTCGAAGTGGAGCATGATATGATGAAAGGGAATGCAGTTCCCAAGGTAAAGATTGAAAGTCTGGGCCAATATACAGGCAAAAACGTAGCAATTGGGCTAAAAATAACAGGAGCTTCCCGGTACTCTGTGAGTGACAACATGAACCGGGTGGTCCTTTATTTCGATGTCAATTCGATAGCAGGCCTGATCGGCTTCCCATCGGCCACTTCCGGCAATGGTAAGATCAATCTCGTTTCAGCAGGGTACACGTTAAACAGAACTACGAATACCGTTGACTTGCCTGTGGCAATTGAGCGGCAAGGCTCTGCCGATCTCGGAGCTTTTACAGTAGATGTACTTCCTGATAACAGTGCAGTCGCAGGCCTGCTACAGGCCGGTAAACTTCCTGCCGGTACGGTAACTTTGACGCAGGACGATTACAGCATCGCAACGAAAGTTTCCTTATCCAAAACCGGAAATGTTGTAATGGGCAACGCCTTCCCTACGATAAAGATTGCCCGTCTGAATCAGTATTCAGGCAAAAAAGTCGCAATAGGACTAAAGCTGGCGAATCCTTCTCAATTTGCTGTCGACCCGGCAAAGGAGAAAACGGTGGTTTATTTCGATGTAGATTCTTTACTGGATGAGGTTGTTCCTCCGACTAACCTTCTGGTTCATTCGGCATGGCAGGTTTTACGGATATCATCTGGAGTCACCTTCACCGTCAACTCCAACGGTAGCATCCTTGCCGAAGGAGGAAGCTGGGGACATGAAGGAGTTTTCCAGCCCGTTCAGGTAAAAGCAAACAAGAACTATAAGATCGATATGAAGGTAGCGGGCAGCGGTGCCTCCGATACCTGGCTTGAAGTTTTCGTCGGTACAGCAGTTCCTTCTCAAGGTTCAGACTACAGCGACGGCGGTAACCGGCTGGGACTTAACACCTGGTCGGGCTGTGGCAATACACCTTTTAACGGGCTCCTGTCAACCATTAAATGCTCCGGAAGCGGTAACATCGTTAAGTTTAACACTAGCGGTAAAGTCTATATCGTGATCAGAAGCGGTGGTGGAAACCTGGGAACCGGAGGTATCACAATATCTGATATTGACTTCAGAAGAGTAGATTAATCGCTACTGAATTCTTTTAAGCCGGTAGTTTAAAGCATATGATTGCTGTAAACTACCGGCTTATCTGTAAATTACTATCTTTGCCTTCCACCTGAATGATGAATAGTGAAGACCGTCAGATTCCTGCTTATTCTCTTACTTTTTTCGGGCAAAATAACTTTTGCTGAAGATACACGGCCAGTTATCACAGAGCTGAACAAGGCTATCCAAAATAAAGAAGCATATTGTCAAAAAAAAGAGAAAAGGATCGCCAGGTTCAAAGAAGTTCTATCACGCAACCTGTCGCCCCTGGGGCAATACACTATCAATAGGCGCTTATGCGAGGAAAATCACTATCGCAATTTCACATGCAGACCGGTGTCTTCAGATAGCGCGTTCTTTGAAAAGAGACGATATGACTACGGCCAGCCTGCTCCAGTTGTCAAATTTGTATTCCTCCACCGGAAAATTCCTGGAATCGCAGAACATCCTGAAAAGTATTAAAAAGGAATCTCTTTCTAACCCTCTTTTAGTACGGTATTACGAATCGCAGATCCTCTTCTTAGAGCACTACACGACCAATACTTACAATAAGGCTTATATTACTCAGATAAGTCGATACCGTGATTCCCTTTTAAACGTACTG
>DALYUO010000043.1:24009-26135 GCA_031981225.1 Pararcticibacter sp. | reverse complement strand
GATGACCATCTGCAGCAATTTTTCCCGGCAGCGTTTCCTTGAGCCGTTTGATGTTAAGCTGCATGTCAAGCGAATCGTCCAGATAATAGTCCGCCAGCATCGAGCCATACAGCCCCCAATCGCCCCAGTTATTTTCCCTTGACCTGATCGAGTGGCAAGCCTTCTGGTAAACCGACAAAACCCAATGGCGAAACTGCTCCCTGTCCTTTTTCTTCCAGAGAGGGCATGAGCTCATCAACTCTCCTGCAATCATAATGGAAGCGCCGGAATAAGCCATCACCAAAGGTCCGTCTGCTTCAGAATAGCGGTTATTAATGGAAGCCCATGCATTTAGAAAATAGATCGCTTTATCAGCGTACTTTTTATCACCGGTTAAAGACCAGGCCAGGGCGCAGCTGTAAGCACCAAATCCGTCGGCTCGCAGCGAACTGGAGTTCCTGCGGTGGCTCTCCTTATCCACATAAAACCCAGGTATACGGAAGTCCTCTATAGCATGATGATCATAGATTAAGGCAAGGTCTGCCTTTTCCTTCAATTGGCTGAAAGCCGACTTCCAGGGCTCATTCTTCTGTGCTATCTGCCTTTTAACAAAGTCAATTTGTTCGCGCGAATGCATTCCTCCCGGATGTTCGTAGCCGAACGCCGGAGCAATGGCGAGAAAGGATAAAAACAGAAAAGCCCGGCACCGTCTGCTTAATGGATTGTTCATATTTTATAACATTTACAAGGTTCCGATGATCATAATCTTTCCCAGGAAAAAGTAATTCTTCTGATAATCTGCAGCGTCGCACTTCGTCTCGTGGAAGTTTACCATTTTAACTTTGTCAATTACAGTATTGTCTTTCTTCAGTGTCACAACGTGTTTTCCCGGCTTCAGCGGACCAATAAGACAATAACTTCTGCGGTAAAAATACCCGTAGCTGTCAAACCTTGGCCGCGACTCTTTTTCCCCGTCGATATTAACGATAACAGATGGCGCCGCCGAAGGACCAATGATATCACAAAACCCGAAATAAGTACCCGTAAACTGTACTACGACACTATCTTTTGTATCAGCAGTGAAAATCAGGCCGGGATAAGCCTTCAGATACGGTTTCAGGTAGCTTTCGCTTTCCGGCTTTTGCCAGCCAGGAGTTGTCGCAACATCGCCTGGAGAGAGCAGATGGGTGACTTCGAAATTTCCCGGATACAACGGTCGGGAAAGGCTATTTAAATGCTTCCCTCCTTTCATTTTCTCAAATGCATCGCTGATAGTCCGGGCATACATGCTATGGCCAAAATCACCGGGATGGGTGCCATCATAGGTAAACACCGCCTTGCCCGCGTTCTCATCTTCTTTCCTGCCCTGAAAAACCAGTTTCCCCTGTTTCACGGCATCCATCACATCCACCCCTAAATTAATAGATGGAAGCTTATAGTGATCGGCTATCCTCTCCATAAACCGGATCGAGCGGAAAAGCTCTCCGGCCTTATACGCTGGGATCATTTGGTCATTTACGGTATAAAGGAAACAGATATCGGTACGGATATTCTGTTTCTTAATCTGCCTGACGATCCCCTCGACCGAGCGGCAAACAAGCAGTGAATCACTTGTAGCGTCGTTTACAGCAAATTCAACAAACACCAGATCAGGCCGGTGAGATAAAACCTCCTCCTGTAGTCTGAAAGCGCCCAGCGATGATCCCGTACCTCCAACACCAGCGTTGACAACCTCTATGTACGATCCAGGGTATCGTTCCTTAAAATACTGTTCAGTCTTTACCCGGTAACCGGCAGCCTCGGTAATACTTCCGCCTAAATAACCGATTGTTACAGGCATTGATCTTTCGAGTTTATTATAGAATTGAGGGAGTCCGTTCCTTTCTTTCAAAACGTCGAAATTACGGCTGCTTTGAAGCTGAGCTTTCGAAACAGAAAATGTCAGAAATAGGATAAGTAAAAGAAATGTCCTGTTAGGCTTCATGATGATCTGCTAATAATCATTTTAACGATCCAATAGTATTTTCAAAGAATATCCGTGAGGCAGGTTCAATGTCTTATCCGGGAGAATAACAGACAAACCATCATTGCTCTGAGAAAAACGGGCAGCGCCGATGCCCAGCACCTCTACCCTTTTTACCTTTCCC
>DALYUO010000043.1:23278-23999 GCA_031981225.1 Pararcticibacter sp. | reverse complement strand
TTTAATAGTGATATTCCCCTTAACTGGTGCTTTTAGAGCCATAGCATAAACAGCTCCATTCTTTTGAGTAAACCAGAAATCTTCAGGAGTGATGCTCGCCTTAAAGCCATTTCTCTCGCGTTGTTCGGTGTCGGTAATTTTATAGTCTGACGGCCCCTCATGAGCAATCTTCCATGCAGAGGCCCCATAGATGGCATCTTTATTCATTTTCATCCAATCGCCTATTTCTTTTAAATTGATAACGACAGGCTCCGGCACCGATCCATCTCCACGCGGACCGATATTAAGCATGTAGTTACCTCCCTTGCTTACGATCTGGAGCAGCCAGTACAATAATTCGTTCGTGCTTTTCCAGTCGGCATCGTACGACTTATAACCCCATGAATTGTTAAACGTCCCAACGGTTTCCCATGGCATGGAATACACATCTCCGTCATCCGGGATCTTATTATCCCCGGGGATAGCATAATCGCCCATCTTGTTACCAATGCGCTCCGAAATGATTATATCGGGATTAATGTCCCAAACCGTCTTGTAAAACAGGAAGCTCTGTTCCTTCTTAATCAGTTCGGGCATATCGAACCACACATACCGGGTTTTCGGAAATTTTTTCAATAGCTCCCTGACCTGGGGGATCGCCTTTTTTTGGAGATAATCTTCATACGTATCCGGACTTGGGTCCCATAGATTTGCCCCGAATACGCTCGTCGCCTTACCAAGA
>DALYUO010000043.1:22366-23268 GCA_031981225.1 Pararcticibacter sp. | reverse complement strand
AAGACGATCGTTTACTTCTTTTGTCTCCTTATATTGGGCATCAGATCCATCTGCCCAGTCTATATTATGAGAGTAATAGAACCCAAAATAAACACCATATTTCTGACAGGCATCATACAATTCAGCCACTACATCCCTCTTGAAGGGAGTAGCATCCACCACGTTAAACCTGCTGACTGCTGAGTGGTACAGGGCAAATCCGTCATGATGCTTCGCTGTAATAACGAGGTATCTCATACCAGCCTCCTTTGCTGTTTTCACAATCTCATCCGCATTAAATGAAACCGGATTAAACACGTCAGCTAATGCCGAATATTCCTTTCTTGGAATTTTAGCGGCTAACTGAATCCACTCTGCTACATTCGGACCGCCCAGCTCCTCCATTTTTTTATCCTTCCAAACACCGGCAGGAATGGCATATAAACCCCAGTGAATGAACATGCCATACTTGAGATCTTTAAAAGACTGTAAGGCTTCCGCCTTTGACCGGTTCATTCTTTCCCATTTTTTCATAATCTGGTCTGTCTGAGCGTACAAGGTCCTGTTAAAACATACAGACAGAAACAGCGTCAGGAAACTTAAGTTAAAAAGAAATATTTTTCTCATAAACCCTCTCATTTAAAACGTTTAAAACGCAGCAAAGCTTCTAAATAGTAATAATCAGCATACACCAGCGGGACATCGATCTCACCACCGTGAGGAATACTGCCGACGCTATGCTTCAATATGAAATATCCGTTTGACCCGGGCGCAGCAGTATACCGGTCTGATGATAAAGATTGAAGGATCTCCTTTGCCGTGTTATAAAACAGCTCCTTCTGCCGGCCTTTCAGATATCCACAGAGCTCCAGCAATGCCGAGCATGTTATTGCAGCAGCCGAGGCATCTCTGGGGATCTCTTT
>DALYUO010000043.1:20907-22356 GCA_031981225.1 Pararcticibacter sp. | reverse complement strand
TTTAAATTTCGAAGCATCATATTTCCAGTTAGGCTCATACCCTGCCCGACCAACATGAAAGTCCCAGTAAGGTACTTTGTCGGATGGCAGGTTTTTATTATTAATATAAAATTGCGCCATTTTTATAGCAGCGTCGAGGAACCGTTTCTGCTTAGTTTCCTTGTATACGTTGGTAAATCCATACAGTCCCCAGGCCTGGCCTCTCGACCATGCAGAATTATCAGAAAAGCCCTGAGCCGTTTCCCGGCTTAGCACCTTACCGGTTTTGTCGTCATAGTTCACTACATGAAACGAGCTGAAGTCGGCGCGGTAATGGTTTTTAAGAGTGGTTTCCGCATGCTTTACGGCAATATTCCGAAAGCTCGCATCGCCCGACAGCTTTGAAGCCAGAAACAATAGTTCCAGATTCATCATATTGTCTATGATCACAGGAAAATGATAAACAGACTTCCCATTCCAGGATTTAAATACATCCCACGATTTAATTGCGCCAACAGCAGGATTAAAACGGGATACCAGCGATTTGGCGCTCTGAATCAGTATGCTCCTGTACTCCTCATTTCCCGTTAGCCTGTATGCATTTCCGTAGCTGCAATTCATCATAAAACCAATATCATGGTGATTGGTATTGAACTGGTTTTTTTCTAACGATTCAGTCCACTTAATCGCAGCCGACTTCCATTTATCGTCGTGAGAATACTCGTAAACATACCATAAACATCCGGGCCAAAATCCGCCTGTCCAGTCGCCAATGGTAGTAAAAGTTGTTTTCCCGTTCGGATCTGCAGAGCGGGGATACAAGCTTAAATCAACGTATTTCGAAAGCATATAAGAATATTGCTTTTCGGCTGTTGAAAAGCCGGCATTTACAAAACCGGTCGAATCCGGCTTTGCCATCGTGAACTGAGAAGCGAAAAGAACCGCTCCGAAAAGAAAAATATATTTCATTTTAATAGTGTGAGGCATGATCATTTTTTACAGGCTTTCCCGACCAAACTAATTGTGACGTCCATTCGCGGCCAGCATCAGACCAGAATGGATCGTGAGGGGGCAATCCAAGAGCCAAGAATCCCTCTGTGCAGATATAAAGGCTTCCAGTTGAAGTATATGAATCAGCTACCTCCCTTTGGGTTCCACATATACCAATTTTCAACCAGCCGTTTTGATCGAAAGTACCCTCGGCTTCAAACATCCTTTTCATAACTGCAGTCATTGCACTTCTCACCTGTGCCCCCGGCAGATCCGGAGGGAGTTGATGTAAAAGGGCCAGATGGCTTAAAGGCTGAAAAGCCGCCGTGCGATACGGCATTGACCTTCCTATTGCAGGATAAGTTCCTTCGGGGGAGATCAGCCGTTCTAGCAGGACCGAATAACGCTGCATTCGCTTAACAGCAAGATTCACATCTTCTTTGCCAGCCAGCCCCTTTTCCCTTCCTGCCTGAAGGACAT
>DALYUO010000043.1:18137-20897 GCA_031981225.1 Pararcticibacter sp. | reverse complement strand
AATGAATCACATGACTGTTATAATAGTCGAGGGCGAAATCGGGGCCATCGGCATACCACCCGTCTCCTTTATACCATTCCTGGATCTTGCGAATACCCACTAATATTCTGTAAGGCTCATATTCATCGCCCGCTTTCAGTAAAAACGCTTCTACCATCGCCGCAACAACACCCAGTTATTATAGGCAGGCATGATCCTCCTAAGCTGTTTCAATTCCAACAAAAAGCACTCTTTGGTTGTGTTATCCAGCGGGACCCATAGTACGTCAAATGCCCTGAGAAGTCCCTGGCATAAATGAGCTGCGTCTACTAAAGGCTGAGCTTCAGATCTGAAATTCAGATAATCCGGAGAAGAAGGATTCACCGCATTCGCCATTCCTTCTGAAAAGTACTGCAGAAGCTGTCTTCGTTTTTTCCCTTCTGCAGAATTCTCATCCGGAAGAGCCAGCCAGGGAGCGACACCACAAATAGTTCTTCCAAAAGCTTCCAGATGGCTCACCTTTTCTGCCTTAAGCGAATAACCAGGAGCTTTTTCCAGCGGCATTTTCTTTTTAAGCTCATTTCTGCTTAAGTTACTTAATACAGGATGGACGATTTTGTAAAGAAGTGACCACCAATACTCACGGTCGTTTTTTTCCTTTAATGTATGTTTATCTACATCATGGTCCATTAAGTTTGCAAATGATAGTTTACCAATGGTGAGTCCGCCAACAAGCGGCACCGCCTTTACAAAAGATCTTCTAAGCATTTATTTCAGAGATTCATTCTGGTTAATCCGTCGTGGAGTGTACCACTTTCTATATAATACGCCGAAACACAAAATCTACCCTTCTTTTTCAACTTACAGCATTAAAAAGCTGAAGGCACACTGATATAAGCGCAACCTTTAGCCCTTACTTTTCAATATCTGAGGCTTGCTTTGTGAAATCCTATGTTTGTCTGTAGATATCTGAAAAGAGGGAAGGACGTCGCCTTTCGATACCTTTGCATCAGCTCGGCACAAGGGCCTCTATGGAAGAAACTTGTCGCTTTACATGGTACAGAACGTTTTCTTTCCGCTCTGTCCCGCGGCATCTGCTCATAGATAAGCTGGGCAAGGTATCGGATCAGGACGCACAGGGGCCGGGTAGTTCTAAAACCGTTGAAGCAATTACAACTTTACTGGGCAGTTAATGGCTTGGAGAAGTTTTTCAACCAGGCCACATAAAGATACTAGTCCTAACATCTCATTGACAACTATCAGGCATTAAAGCGTCAGAATGCTTCTCCAAGACTGAACATCACCGAGCTGTAACCTTTGCTTAGCCCATAGTCGATACCGATATTTGTATTCGAGCCCTTGTTGAATTTGATTCTCAGGCCGGTGCCACCCGCGGGATGCCAGGAGGAAAGAAATGTATCCGATCCGCTAACCGTATTCACATTTGCAAAAAGGACAAATCCCAACAAACCATTCCTGGTAATATCTCTTCGGTATTCACTTTCAAAATATAAAAGGCTTTTTCCGCGATAGCGGTTTTGCTCTATACCCCGTCCCGAACGATTATAAGGATCCCACCCGATGCCCGGCAGGTCCAGGTAGGGCACTTTGTTTGTTAAGGCGGTCCAGTAATACGACCAGAAAGCCATTGTATTTTGTTGATTCCTGTTGGTAGGATTTAGGGGAATATATTTTCTCACATCAAGGTATACCGACTGCCAACTGTTATTGCTGCCCAGAAAAGAAGGGTTCACCCTATAGGAAAGATTTGCATAAGAACCCGGCAGTGGATTGATTGAGTTGTTCCTGGTATCATACAGCAGGTTGAATGTAAGCCCTGAAGAAAATGAATTACCCTCTAAGCCATACTCATACCCGGTAAAACGCTTCAAATCAACCTCGGGGTCATCACTTTTAATATTAAAGTGATAATCCAGGGAATAGCCCATGCCTGCAAAAAGGTAAGGCTTGATCCGCTTCAGGGCGCTCTGGTAAAAACGGATATATTTATAATCCACCAGGGTCCTGTCCTCATAAGCGCGACTGCTACCTAATCCCCAGGTATACTGGGGGTAAACCATAAACCGGATATCCCCTTGAATATTCCACGTATTATCAGGAAGCCAGATGCTGCTGCGTAATGGCAAACCAAAACGGCCTTTAAAGTTCCAGTATGGAGCAAATGTGGCGCTCGAAAGATTAGTAGTTCTGCGGGGACCCAGATAAATACCCGCTGTAGTGCTGGTAATTAAGGCACGGCCGCTTCCACCCGGCGCACTACCACTAACAGGAAGGATAGAGAAATAAATCTTCTTATCCCGTTCTTCCCTGATCTTTTGCGGTTTAATGTTAAATAAATCTTTTGCAATGTCAATCAGGTCGGTTTGCCGGGCCGTATCCTTTACAGTACTGTTTTGCGGGATTGTGTTGGGTCCGTTTTGACCCAGCAATGCAGCAGGTAATATAAACAATACAACAAGCAGGCTTCTGAATATGATTTTCTCTTTTCCCATGGTTTCCACAGAGCCTGCTCTGCACACACTCCTCCTTCCCTCCGCTACCAAAGATCTATTGGCTTAAAGCACAAGAGGTATATAAAGAAGAAAAACAGTTCTGAATTGTTTTAATCGCTCAACAATAAATGAGCGCCTCAACAATCAAAGCAAATTTCGCCTTTGCCTGCCGTCGGTATTCCGCCGGGAGTGTTAACAAGCTACATAAACACTGTCGGAAGCCCACCTGCGGTTACGGTTCACAAAAAAGAGATATGCATGCAGCTTG
>DALYUO010000043.1:16721-18127 GCA_031981225.1 Pararcticibacter sp. | reverse complement strand
GTCAGGACCATAAACCGGCGGAAGATCCGCAATCATATGCCCATCGCCTCTTACTGCCGTACCGTTTATACTGATAGACATCTCTTTAGTCTCGTTGTAAATAACCAGTACAGCCTTATCTTCAGGCAAAGCTTCTACGCCCGACCTGACAGCCTCTTCCCAGGCGATCTCAACACGAGTTCCTTCCCGACTGACAGTAAGCCCTTCAGGTTTGATCAGCGAGCCTCTGCTAAACAGCACTTCACTATATATGATCTCTTCGTCCATATATCCTCCCCTGAAGGCGTGCTTCATCATGTGACTAAAAGCTGACCCAAATGCCGTCTTTCGCGTATAGCGGTCTTTCTGCCACACTTCTTCGATCAAGGGTCGGAGCGGGTTCAGGAAACGGTTGGCTATGGCCACCTTGTTTTGCGTATTCAACTGTTTCTCACTGCGTACTTCGCTCTTTTTGGGCAAAGTGCGAGTATAACTCCCACGTACAGGGCCGTTACAGAATACAACATTTCCCACCTTTCCTGAAACGGCGATATTCATTAAATTAGTTACTCTGGCCATATTATTTGTCTGGATTAGGTTCGTCTGTCTTGCTTTCTGGCACTATAAAACATCCCAGATAAATAGTCTGAGAGTTCTTAGTACCCGCTGCGTTGGTAAAATAAATATATCCTTGCACATGTTTACCATGAAACGCTGGCGGGAGAGGTATCTCAGCCTGTAGTTCGCCGCGGCGAACCACACCCTCACTAATTACTGCTCCTCCACCATCGCTCTTGTAAAACAGTATCGTGGCGCGGTCAGAAGGGGCCTGATTATAGGTATCCCCCAGATCTGCCCACCTCACTGTGATGCAATCAGGCACTTCAAAAGTAACCTCCGGCGCTATGGCTCCTATTAGACTTCCTGTGCTGAGCCGGATGGATGCATAATCAAGATCGGCGCCATCGCCCAAAAAGGCTCCGATATTAGCGCTTAATGCCAGGTTAAACGCAGAGGCGCGACCGGTATTCTGATGTTTGAAGCCGTCTTCCACCAGGTCCGGAATGAAGGAAAGAAAATCGTGGATCTTTGTAAAACGGATACAATTGATATTATCCTGATCGCCCTTCTTCTTTTTATTTGCCTTCAGGATCCCTTTCAGGTAATGAATATCACGCCATTTGGAGGCGATCACGGTGCCTACCTTACCGGAAACGAGACCAATGGCCCCGGGTACTAATTCTCCCATTTTGATTTAGTGTTAGGGTTTAATCATCATACTAAAAAGCAAAAAGCTCTTTATCATAAAACAGAAAAAGAGGGGTAAAGGTTTATAAAAACCCTATAGAATGTCTGACCAATACCTGACCAGGCCCTGATGTTATCAGCATCTCGTCAGCATCTTGTTAGGATCATGTCAGACTCTC
>DALYUO010000043.1:15134-16711 GCA_031981225.1 Pararcticibacter sp. | reverse complement strand
CTTTAGTCTGACATGATGCTGAGGAGATGCTGACGAGATGCTGACATGATGTGGGACTGGTCAGGGTTTTATCCGGGGCTTGTCAGACAGTGTACCTATATTGGCCTCCCTGGGGTCACCCTTCTTTTAGTACATTATTAAAGCTTATAGTAATTAAAAAGGGAATTATCCTTTGATCTGATCTCTTATGGCATCCTTATCTATCAAAGACCAAACCTCGCTGATCTTGTTGCCAGCCAGCCGATAAAACACATGTTCCGAAAAGGATACTTTTTTCCCGTGCACGGGTATACCCATAAAAACGTTTACAGGAGTGCAGCTAAAGTTCAAGCGACATGAAATTTCATTCTCCTGCGTTAAAAGCAGATCGACATGAAAATACAGGTCGGGAATATCCCTGAAATTTTGGGCAAGCATCTCCTGATAATCTTTGAGGGATATTTGATTTTGATTATAGACGACCGTCTGACTCACAAACTGGTCGAGGTCTCCAAGCGATCTGCTATTGAGGCAGTCAATGTAGCGTTTGTAAAAGTCCCTGGTTGCTGATGAGTCCATCTTGTTAGAATTTCTGGTTTATATCAAACATGATTTATGAAAAATAGTTGGCACTCCCCATTCGGGCTGAATATCCTTTGCTGCTTCTAGCGACGTGATATATAAAAAATGACCAAGCCATTACCTCCAAATAGATGGCGCTGTGCATATTGCATTATGGAAATCGGAATAGACAGTTTCGCTTCGGCGATGTATGGCACAAACATGCTCAGCAGCGTGGATGCCATGGAACAGCTATTGACACGCATTGTTCATGCCGACGAGGCTGGACTTGACGTGTTCGGTATCGGCGAGCACCATCGCAAAGAATTTTTAGATTCTGCAACGGCGGTAATCCTGGCAGCGGCCGCAGCGCGCACCATTCGCATTCGCCTGACGAGCGCTGTCACGGTACTCAGCGCCGCCGATCCGGTACGGGTCTTCCAGCAGTTTGCAACGCTCGACCTGATTTCCAAAGGCCGGGCCGAAATGGTGGTTGGCCGTGGGTCCTCGGTTGAAGCCTATCCCCTGTTTGGATTTAACCTCGACGACTACGACGCTTTATTTCGCGAGAAGTTGGGACTTCTGCTGCAAATACGCGACAATGAATTTGTTACGTGGTCGGGCAGGTTCCGGCCTGCGCTTCACAATCTTCCTGTTTATCCCCGCCCGCTTCAGGGAAAGATGCCGATCTGGCTGGGTGTTGGAGGAACGCCGGAATCCTTTGCCAGAGCAGGTTCGTTAGGTTTGCCGCTGATGGTGGCCGTTATTGGCGGTAACACTTCCCGCTTCCGTCCGCTGGTCGACCTGTACCGGGAGGCCGGAGCACGTGCCGGCTTTAGCCCTGAACAACTAAAGGTAGGCCTGCATTCGCCCGGCTATGTCGCCGAAACGAGAGAACGTGCCGTAAACGAATATTATCCCGGCTATGCCGAGCTGTGGACCAAACTGGGTCGTGAACGCGGCTGGCCGCCGGTCACCCGCGCGAGCTTTGATCATTTGATCGGGCCACAAGGAGTCTTGTTAGTCGGCAGCCCGGA
>DALYUO010000043.1:13021-15124 GCA_031981225.1 Pararcticibacter sp. | reverse complement strand
AGAAAAGCTTATTCGCCACAGTGAATCTCTCGGCGGCATTGACCGATTTACTTTCCAGATGGACAATGCAGGACTTACGCATGAGCAATTGATGCGTTCAATAGAACTCATCGGCGAAAAGATTATTCCTGATATTAAGGCAAACTAATAATTCGAAAATACATTTTATCGGAGGCCATAAGCGCGATACGCTATCATAAGCACTATTTGAGTCAGAGCTTCATATATTTTCCCCATAATTCCAATACCGGAGCATTGCATAATGAGTGCACAAGTTCGGCAACGAATTAGTTTTGTAAATTGCTTATTAATAGTTATTTTGCTTTTTCATTTATAGCTATTTTGGGGAAAGCTAACATGATAACCAGATCTTCAGTAATTGTTGTATGTTTTTTGCTGATAACAACGAGCCTGTTGCACTCGCAGGTGCGAAAAATCTCGGATGTCAAACTGCCGGAATCGATGCTCCGGAAATTTCCATTCATTACGGACCAGTTTTATGCTATCAAAAGCCCCGATAGCACGGGGTTCCTGGGCTATTTTATGTTTAGGCTCGATAAAAAAGCTCTTCATGCATTTCTTGAAAAAAAGGTTAGAGATACGACCGTTTATTTGCTTACGCAGAATAAGTTCTTTCAGACGTCATGCCGTATAGGATACAATAATTGCGGAGACACCTACACCGACTTCGACCGCTTCAATTTTACAGGAGGAGCTCAGAGGCAGTCTATGCTCCAAAATAAGGTAATTCAGCATATATCAAATTACCAGCTCGGAGCAAGAAAGACAAATATGTACAGAACCAGGGTTTGGGAATATGGGTGGACATGCAAAAGAGAGAAAGACCGGGATAATGTTAATCTTTTATCTGCCCGTATCGAGTCGTCTGTACAATTTTCATACGACGAACCGCGCTCGTGTATTATACTCGACTTTCGAGCTGCTGCAGCAGTCAACATTCTCTTTAGCGGTTGCCAGAACTCCATACTTACCGTAACCAGCCCATATCACCAGCAGCAGGTCGTGAAGCTAAATGCGCGCTCTCCTATCGCCATCAATTTGAGCGAGCTTCAGGAGGCGTCGGAGCTGTTCCGTCTTCTCCTCGAGAATACAAAAAGGATCAGAGTCACTCAAGATAACCAATTTTACTATGTATACTGTATTCGGGAAACTGTTAAAACCGCTATTGCCAGTACTACTCCTGGCCGTGGCCTGTACCAGCAATAACCAGCAGAAAGGGAATAAGGCGTTAATGGTGGATGATGTTCCTTATGCTCAAAGCAAAGTGGTTTTTTATCTGCCAAATTCATATCTCAAGACAATTCTTGAAGAACTGATAGCAAAGAAAAAGTCGGAGATTTATACGTCGGACTACATGGTGTATGGAATTGAACCGGGTGAAACATCCGCTACTACTAAAAAATTCGTCCTTGTTCTTTTGAAGGATCAGAGCGCATTGCTGCACCAAAAAAGCAAGGCTGAAATTACCAAATCGCTTGCATCAGTCTATGCCCCGGCCAACTTCTTACGAAAAGAGATTACAATAGAGCTGAAAGACGGCTCGGCACAAGTGAGCATCCAGGGATTAGAAAGCTCCGCGGTCCAACTTCTCAGTTATCCCTCTCAAGACCTTGCTTTTTTGCTGAAAAGTGCGACTACTACCCATCGGCAATCTGGCAATGCGCAGATGTACTTAGATCCTAAAGCCATTGTGCTGGATTATTCGGGTGATGACAATTTCAGGAAAGGCTTACTGGAATATCTTTCAGAACGGGCGGAATTTCAAAACCAGGGTTTTTCAGCAGTTTATCCGTTTAAGTTTTTATCTGATTTTATGGATACAGCAAAGGTGGTTTTTGAATCACGGAACCCCCTGGCCAGCGGAATAAGAATCTATAAAGTAAAAATGAAAAATTTAGCTGAGGATAAGGTAGAGGCGCAGTTCGCAATTACCCATTCTATATTTCCGGCAGACTTTCAAGGAAAATTGGAACTAAAACGAAGAAACAATACCGTGTTGGCATTGAAGGATCTAGGCTATAATAAGCAGATCCCCCTAAGCGCCGGCGAAAAGGCCTGGATGGAAAGTAAAGTAAAACTGAT
>DALYUO010000043.1:11235-13011 GCA_031981225.1 Pararcticibacter sp. | reverse complement strand
GATCGGCGATTCGATCACCCCTGCGTTGAAAGACGCCCAACTGGTGCCCTCGTTCAGAAATGCGTCTATAACCGTTGAACACGCACAGCAAACAACTTTGGCTAATATTAAAAGTGGCAGGCTGCGCTATTTCGATGAATCGGTAATCTTTGTAATTGATCTGAAAAAATGAGACACCTTACGCTTTTTATTGCACTTGCTTTTTTTTCTATTGCTTGCAACGAGGACATCGCCTCCGGCAACCGGCCTTATCCGGGACCTACTTGTGTTGATCACTGCCCAGATGAGGATGTCAACTTCCTGCGGTTTGTCAATAATGATAACTACATCATATACGTAAAATACGGACAAAGCAGAGATGGTTCAAACTTCAACCTGGTAAGTGTAAACCAGGTAGGCAATCGGGGAAGCTTGTCGATGCCATTCACTAATGAAGGATATAATCATTACTTATTTTACAAGGACCCGCAGCGAACTGCAGAGATTGGCAGGCTGATCATAAAAAACACCCAACCCTTCCTGGTACAATTCTGCACTGTCAGGTTACTTCATTCCAGAACGTTTTCGACGAACGAGAAGAAAACTATCTTTCAGAATCAACGGCTGGGAGCATATGTTGAAACCTACGATATGTCATCCCCCTTAACGAATATCTATAATCTGGCCGACAGCCGTTTCCCCATCCCCCGTTGCGGAAACGTAACCATGCCATCAACACCTTCTGACATCTATCGGCATATGAAATTCTTTGATTATGCTAATGATACCCCGGGGCCTATCTTGTCGAGCGTCGTTTACCGTAATACCAATAGTTCACAGATTAGTTTACCGTTCGTAATGATCCGTTGATGAAATATTTTCTGGCCTGCATATTTGCTGTTATTGGACACTATGCGACTGCTCAGGTAAGCAGCGCAAAACCGCAGTTATATCCGGTATATGATAAAATTGATTACGCAAACCTGCCGGATGATGTACGTGCAGAGAAGGGACGGCTATTCTTCACTTTGAATCAAGGCCAATATGATGACTTCGCCAGGTCGAAGCCCCAACGCGTTATCAAGCTACTATCAAAAGAGCTTTTTGTCGCAAAATTCAGGAAGAATAAGTTTTGGTACACCGATTACCGTCCGCTTGAGTATTCTACGACGACCGGTGTGGACGAACGATTCCGGACACTAACCGACTCTACGCTTATTTATGTTATGGCTAAGCGAAACAAACGCGTATGGTCCTGGCGTCACTTCTCAAGACAATTGCGGGAGGTTAGTACCGATACAATTTACCAGATAACGGTCAGCGCCCGTCAGCGAATCGTGCCGTCAAATCTCAAATATATATCGTATCTAAAGACGGTTGAGCTCACTGCGGATATCAGGAGGGGTAGTCAACAAACACGTCGTTCTTTTGATGTATCAGTGTTGCCTTATACCGACGTTTATCTTCCCGTGGGGTTTGACGAACTTCTTGTGAGGCAGAGTTACATTCATAACCTTGCCGACTTCAACAATATGTACGTCACCATAGGTAACGATGGGATTGTACTCTATTGTTCGGTAAAGCAAGAGTCATATTAGGCATACCTAAAACTAAAATTCCTGTTTTTAGTTAATCATTGTTGTCAACTTACTAACGATAAGTTTTATACTCTTATCTTCTATTAGTTATGGAAAAGAAAACATGGTTCATTACAGGAGCATCACGCGGATTTGGGAAAGAATGGACAACAGCAGCTCTGCAACGTGGCGATAATGTTGCAGCCACGGCCCGCAACGT
>DALYUO010000043.1:0-11225 GCA_031981225.1 Pararcticibacter sp. | reverse complement strand
GGATGCCTTAGCTGATCTGAAAAGCGAATTCGGAGACCTGCTGCTGCCTCTGCAACTGGATGTAACGGATCGGGACGCCTGCTTCACGGCCGTTGAAGAAGCAAGATCACACTTTGGGAAATTAGATATTGTAATTAACAATGCGGGATACGGCCTCTTTAGTGAAAAAGAGGCAAGGGATCAGATGGAAACCAATTTCTTTGGGGCTTTATGGGTTACGCAGGCGGCACTGCCTTTTATGCGTGAGCAAAAAAGCGGACGAATTTTGCAGGTATCGAGCATCGGCGGAATTATAGCCAACATCAGCCTGGGTCTATATCATGCCTCGAAATGGGCTCTTGAGGCCTTTTCTGAATCATTAAGCAAAGAAGTGGCAGGCATGGGCATTTTTGTTACGCTAATCGAACCGGGAGGTTACGGCACCGACTGGAGCGGCAGCTCTGCCGTACATGCCACGCCTAAGCCTTCTTATGATGCGTTAAGGGAAGAACGGGCCAAACTAAGGGGAACTTTCAAACCGGGCGATCCCGCGGCTACCAGCGAAGCAATACTTCAAATTGTCGATGCAGAGGAACCGCCTTTACGAATATTCCTGGGAGAACAGCCTCTTCAATGGGCGAAGGATCAATATCAGAAACGTATGGAGACCTGGGAAAAATGGCAGGATGTTTCGGTTAAAGCTCAGGGGAATAATAATACCGCTGGCTAAAATAAATCATTCCGGTACCTCTGTCGGCAAGCAATGTTCTGGCGCGATGAGCAGCAAAAACAAAACTTTTTATCGACTAATCAATGGGTTTGCCCAGATAGCCCAGGAGTTGTAATTATGTCCTTCTGTACCCTCGGCCCTCAGCTCGAGTTTACTTATATTCTCAATGCTGATATCCATCCTGCTCTGCTGGCCTACTCTCAATACCGCCGATTGATAAAGCACTTTACCATCGCCGATTAAGGTAAACCTTGCCGATCCTTGCTGATGGGCCTTATCTCTCAAACCTATAATAGCCGAAAACCGTTTCCATTTCTTATTTAATTGAAAAGAATAAACAGACGGTGAGTGCGCAAACAATCCTTTTTCATAAATCTCACCCTTATTAGCCAGGAAAAAAACATCTTCGGATTCTGTAGTAAAATAATTGCGTGCTGGTTTTTCCCAGCCTACATTTGCAACGTCCCACTTTGCATCCGAAAGGAAAAGACTGTCACCACTATAGGTGATCGGATCGGCGAATGGGCTGGGGTTAATAATACTTTCCAGTATTCTGAGCTTTTTCTTGATTTCGGGCGTCTTTTCCATTGCCGATAAGCGACTATATAGCTCTTTCACATCTACTATCTTTCTGCCTGGAAGTTCTTTTATCTCTGCACTATTTGGCCCCACAGCGAAAAGTTTGAAAAACGGGTACACCACCCCATCAGGAAACATGAAGATTAAATACATCCGGTAGTTTCCCTCTTTCCACTTCTTTAGGGGTACACTAATCGGTCCGGTACCCGAAATGGAGTAAACGGCACTTTCATTGAAATATTCTGTCCTATGCAAAGGACTAATTAAGACAGAGAGTGCATAGGGCGGCAAACTGCTGGCAATATCCGCCTTTAAGACAATGCCGTCACCGGCAATGCTACAATGACTATCGTTGAGTGAGAGTTCTACATGACTCTTTTTGCATTTAGAATACCCGGTAAACACGGGATGGCTAAGTAGCTGCAATATTCCCGCTGCCGAAATATAAGAAGTTTGGATGTCGCCCCAGGCATCACCCTTAAAATGGCGGCTACCATACTCTCCCATTAAAGATATTGATGACGCCGTCAATTCGAAGGGATTACCAAAGTCGTGAAACAAGCCAAACATATGTCCCATTTCATGCGCTATACCGCCGATGTACCAACTGTTAAATTCAGCGACACTGCATTCTCTATCTGCTTTGTTCGGCTCAGAGAACTTAATAGTATTAACCTTATCTGTAAGCAGCTTTGGATCCAGCAATGGACAATCCGCTGCAAAGCTTACTCCGCGCACTGATGACCCTGTACCCATATAAGGCGAGTTAAAAACGTAGGTTTCCTTATCTTTCATATAATACAGTCCGGTAATTACCAGCACATGATCATCAGAAAAGTCGATTTTTCCGCGTGTTTTGTTTGATATTTCCGTTTGCAACTGAGCGGACGAATTTACATTATAGCTCTTCGAATCGAAGTCCCCTTCAACTACAGTGATGACATACTTGTTGCCAGATTTATCGAAATTTACTCCGTCGGATTTTATACCATACCGACCGAACTCATCCCTGTAATAATCACTTACAGCTGTCAATATTCGCGTTAAACGCTCCTCCCAGCCAGCTGATAGCTTGTGTCCTTTGCCATGAAAATATACCACCTTAACTACATTATTGGCCTTGGGCGTATCCTTATTGTAGGTTTCAACCGCTTTTTTTGCATCCGATATTACATTCTGCGCGGTTTGAGCTGACTGTGAATAGCCATTGATGTAAAGAACAATAGAAAGGGATAATAATCTTAGGAACTTCATTTGAAAGACTTTAAAGAATTTAGGTTTACTACCGGCTAATTTAATGATAATAACACGTAATACAGTGTGAGCGAAAAGTAAATAAAGAAAAGTAATTTATTCACTAAGGGAAGTTGATCCTTTCGGGTGTACCGTCGATAACTCTCTCCATAGTGGAAGCGGCGCCAGAGCAATGAAGTTATAAATTTACTACAATTCACCCTTATTTGTTACTTTTGGCAGAATAACCCGAAACCTAAATGAGGAGCCGATTACGCGCTTTGGACAACATCACAACTGTAGCAGAAGACGGACAAAGTTTATCACATGATAAAGTTCGAAAGGAGTGATTGAAGGACAGCAAAAATAATTTCATGCTTCGATAAAAGTTGCACAATCAATTATATGACCTATACAATCAATGAAAGCGGTATAGCTGGAATTTCAAGTCTTAAAAAGAAAATAAGGTCGTTTGGAACCGTTCGTTTTCCAATAATATTAATTGTTGTTTTCCTGGCTTGCTGGGATTCATGGAATGAGAATGGCATCGTTAATTTCGAACAAATCGGATTTAGTGTGTCAATGGGAATAGTTTTTCTTACCGTATTTGTACTCACACCTTTAAAAGCGGCTAAGTTAATCCTAAAAAGCACTATCACTGGTATAACAATCGAGGGAGATAAGGGCTTTTTTAAGTTGCCTGCTATTGCAGGAGAAGATGCGGGAGAGATATCTTTTAAACTTCAGGATCTTAAAATCATCCCGCTTCCTAAAGTCGGGACAGCCGCACTCAAAGGGAAAGAGCATATAATATTTTACGCCTCGGGCTGCAAACTTTATTTTATTGACGAATATTGGGACGGGTCTGAACTGATTCTGGATAAACTTGATATCAAAGAAAGGGGGCAATCTAAGATAGTAAAAAGCAGCGCCGAAAACATTTCTCATGGCTTATATGCTCAGGAAAGAGAAGTGAAAGACCAACTGTTTTATGGATGTCCGATTCGGATCGCTTTGTTATTATTTATGATAATTGCGGGGGGAGTTGCAAGTAATATGACTTTTTGGGCAATTTTAACTGCTTCTGTGGTAATTGGCTTTTCGTTCTCTGCCCTGATAGCATATCCTTCGATCCGTACCGCCAAACTTTTGAATCATATTGTCAACAAGGTAGAATTCCGGGACAATTATTGTTACCTGTATTGCAGGAATATATTCAGCAGAGAGGTTTACTATAAAGTATATCAGCTTACAGATATTTCTGTTGGTGAATGGGAAATATACCAGGAAAAGTTTTTCAAGGAAAACAAGTTTATGGTTCTCGATGCCGGAAACGATAAATATTATCTAATGGGGGAAGTGTTAACGGGAAATAAGCTTGTTTTTGGCAGTAAATCATAAGAAGCAATTGAATCTGTAAGAAGATATGCAAGCATTTAAAGCGAAACTGGAGATCATAGGCATCAATCCTTTTGTATATGTACCGGAGGAAATATTAGCAAATATTTTCTCCGAGGCGAAAAAAAGCAAAGGACAAATTCCTGTATCGGGAACAGTAAATGGTAAGGAGTACATTCAAACGTTGGTAAGATATAGCGGAGAATGGAGACTATACATTAACACGACAATCCTTCCAAATTCGCCTAAAAGAATTGGAGAAATCATCGAAATAACTATTCAATATGACCCCAAAGACAGAACTATATCCCCTCATCCTAAGCTCATAGAAGCCTTAAACAAGAACAAAGAGGCAAATGAGGTATTCGAAAGCCTTTCTCCCTCGACGCGAAAAGAGATCATTCGCTACATTTCATTTTTGAAATCTGAAGCAAGCGTAGCAAACAACGTTGAAAAGGCTATCGGATTTTTATTAGGCAAGAACAGATTTGTTGGAAGGGAAAAACCCTGACCAGAAGATTTGCCGGTGTTCAGCTCAATGAACCGAACCAACAGCTTTCCACAGTTAGGATATTGATTGCAATTATCCTTACCAGATTCCAGTATTGCTATAAGTCGATCATAGGTTTTAATTGTCATTTATATATCGATCTCAACGAATCCATCCGTACCATTTATACGAATTTTCTGACCGTCCTTAATGACCTTGGTAGCATTTTCTACTCCCACAACTGCAGGTAGTCCATATTCGCGCGCAATCACCGCTCCGTGTGTCATTAATCCCCCGACTTCGGTAACTAAGCCTTTGATTGTAACAAATAAGGGAGTCCAGCTAGGGTCGGTAAATGAGGTGACCAGTATATCACCGTCTTCCAAATCTGCATTTTCCATGTTTAATACAACGCGTGCCCGTCCCTCAACGATCCCAGAGGAAACACCGAGACCTGGAATCGCCCCCGAAGGCAAATCTTCATGTTTATACTTACCGGAAACAATTTCCCCTTCAGACGTTATAACGCGCGGCGGAGTAAGTCTCTGATAGTACTCAAAAGCCTCCTTTCTTTGGTAGATAAGTTTGTCGTCTATGATATGCGTACGAACGACTTCACGAAACTCCTCAAATGTGAGATAAAATATATCGTCGATATCTGAAATCACGTCAGCTTTCATCAGTGCCGCGGCTTCTTTCATTAAAGCTTGTTTATATACGAAAAAACGGCTGACTATGATGTATTTTGGATATTCGCGATACCCTGCGAAATTCCGGAGAAGGTCGATCATTCCCTTCGTGTCTTTCGCCTTTTTTTCTCCATCGGGCAGCAATTTCAATCGTTCCAATAATGTTTCTTCTTTCTTCAAGGCGTCGTGCAATCCCTTCTCAAACTTTTGTTTGGCTGCTCCGTATTCAAAGTTTTTAATATTGGTCAGGATTATTGGAAGAAGTATCGATGGATTTTCGCTCCAGCGTGTTTTAGTGATATCAATTTCACTGGCACAACGCATCCCATACTTCTCGAGGAAGGCTACGATTGCTGATCGAACATCCTCGCCGCCGGGGAACCTCTGAAGTTCATTTAAAAAGTCATTTGTTTTTACCTGCTGCAGGTACGTTATTATTTCTTCATGTGGTCGAATCACATCCGCAAGGTCCAGTAATTCTAAACCCATTTTGGAAGTAATATTATTTGATACGGATTGTGTCAGCACGTCTGCAACACCTTTCTCACCGAGCCATTCGAGCATTTTGTCATTGAGCCACGATGATGCATTCATTGCTGCAAGGAGTACCCCCATGTGCTGTGTGTGAAATATCAGTTGTTTCGATTGCCTGATATCTTCAAGAATGAAATCAAAGAGCCCCGTTCCAGATTCAGCTATAATATCTTTTTTTAGCGCTTCAAGCGATTCTTCTGCATCTCTGATCAAAGCCGCTACGATTTCCGGACCATCACCTACCTGCGATAAAATATCTTCGGGCAACAGATTCTTTTCAGCTTTGACAGGAACCGGCACTTTTCCCTCGTCGGGTATCGCCTTTATAAAATCTTCCCTTTTTATAATTTCACTAAGCGCTTCTTTAATAAGCGGATCATGCTGCTCCATTGCAGTCAATAAATTCTCTCTGCCTGCAGGAGTAGCCAGGCTATCTGCGACGTCAACAAATAATCTCCCGGCAGCCTCGAACATTGGTCGGGCTGCTCTATGCTGCCACAAGGATAATCCCAATGGTTTCATTGGGTCTGTCATCATCTGTTGATGTCCCACCGATATATAGACATGGTTGTTCTGGTCTTCTGCCTGAGGAACCGGATATAAACTGGTAATCGGTCTGGTTTGGAGGACGTAAACCAAATCATTGGCAATACACCACTCAATGTCTTGCGGACTACCGAAATGCAATTCGATTTCTCTGCCGATACGTTCCAGTTGCAATATCAGATCATCCTCCAGCGCTTGAACATTTACTTGTTCGGGAGCAATTTGCTGTTCCGCAGTTCCGCCTCCCGTGGACGCATAAATTCCCAATGTTTTAGGTGATATCCGCTTTCCTATAATCTTTCCATCACGAACATTGTAATTATCTGGAGTCACAAGGCCTGACACCAACGACTCACCTAGTCCAAAACCAGCGTCAATACTTAATACCGTCCTGTTCCCATTGAGAGGGTTCGCCGTAAACATTATTCCCGCCGTGTCTGGAAAGATCATTTTTTGTACTACAACGGCCAGATACACTTTTGAATGGCCGAATTTGTTTTTTAGGCGATAGGTAATGGCCCGGTCAGTAAATAAGGAGGCCCAGCACTTTCGGATATGATTCAATACGGATTCTTCACCTATTATATTCAAATAGGTGTCGTGCTGGCCTGCAAATGAAAAATCAGGTAAGTCTTCCGCTGTTGCGCTTGACCGGATAGCATAGGGTTGAATCCTATCGTTGTTTTTAAGGGATTCCCTGACCTCATCCATGATTGGTTTTGGAACAGGAATCTCTTCAATGGCATTCCTGATAGCTTCCCCCATTTCATTTATAGCTTTCCGATCATCTGATTTTAAAGCTGACAACTGACGGAACAGCCTCTCAAATGCAGGATTGTAAGTAACAGCCTGCTTGTAAGCATTCGTTGTTACACAAAAACCATCAGGTACCTCAACGCCATCGATTCGCATCAACTCTCCCAGGTTGGCACCTTTGCCGCCGACTAATGGTAAAGTCGTTTGGTTTATTTCTTTGAACCTAAGGGTATAGGCTTTATTTCCCATTGCTTTGACTATTAGTTGATTCATTAAGAGCTGTTGTTACATCTTTCATTATTTCAATAGCACCTGAAAAATAGCTTTCAATAGTTTTGATTTGATCTTCCGAAAAAGACGCCATAAGCTTTGCCGACTTTTCACGAAACGTTGTATATAGCGGCACTAAGAGAGACATTATATTATCGGTGATCGGTTCAATAATCACTTTTCTCCTGTCGTTCGCAATCAGTTTCCTCCTCACCAGGTTTTTCTTTTCAAACCTGTCGATTAAGCCAGTAACCGCACCCGTGGTAAGGCCTGTCAACCTGGATAACTCACCCGCTGTCATTTGACCCTTCTCCATGATGAATCCTAAGTATTTATGATCGGTGCCTGACAGTCCAGCCCGACGGGCAACAGCCTCGTGCATTTGAATCGAGTTGAAGGCATAGTGCTGACTTAATCTTCTGACTTCTTTTAGGAGTTCGCTTTCCATCTAATTATCTTATTTAAGAAATATCTTAGTTGCAAAGATAAATGAAATATTTATATTTGAATTATAAAACCGTTCTTCAAAGGAAGATGAGACCGATAATCTTGTTTATCTTAGTTAAAACTATTGTCAAAAAGCCGAAATGTAAGCTATGAAAACTATCTTCTATGAATCTTCAGGCGCAGGAACGAAGATCTTCTCCATCCCCCTTGTTCTTTATCTATTGATTCTTTTACCTTTCAACTCGTGCAGAAAGTCTGACCATGATGAAATAAAACTAGATGAGAACCTAATTAAGAGCGAAAAAAAATACACCAGTCTTCTGAAAAACAGAAGCGATGAGAATGGAACTTTTGAGATCACCAACATCAAGAGGAATGGCAACATCTTAAGTGTAGGTATTAAAGGAGGCTGCAGGGCGGAAGACTACGAAGTAGTTTGGGACGGGCATATACTCTTATCCTATCCGGCACAAGTGAACCTCGTTATCTATAACCGATCGCCGAATACTTGTGGCTCAGATAAAGAGTTTAATATTGATATAGATCTGACAAGAATTATTGAAATGCCAGATTCTGAACAATACGTATTCCATATTCAAAACGGATCGATTAAAAAGAGTTCATCCTTAAATCCTAACGGATCAGTAACGTCAAACTAGGTAACGACGCAGTCTCTTTTCAGGGAGTATACCTGGTCACAAGACGCACTGGAAGAGATAAAAATTAACGAACGTAAGAATGGCTTATGCACAGAAATTGGTCCAAACGTGAACCCATCCCTGATCCCGAAAGAGCCGGTGATCTGAAAATTAGTTTTGTCCAAGATGGAGGAGGCACCAATAGCTAAGTTTGCGCTTTGCACAAGCCTCAGCTATCATTCAGAATCTGGCTCCTTTTGATTGTGCAACAGTAGAACCTTATACGGCCCTTGGATAATCGGTGTATCCATTTGCTTCCCCTGAGTAATAAGTATCCCGGTTACTTTCTGAAAGTGGCAGGTGATGTTCAAAGCGCTCAACCAAATCAGGGTTGGCTATGAATGGTGCACCAAAAGATACCAGGTCGGCAGTACCTTCTTTCAGGATTGCGTTGCCGCTTTCCTGCGTGAAGCCCATGTTTGCCATCAGCCTACCGCTATAATTTTTGCGGAAATGACTGAAGTAGTTGTCCTGCAATACCTCTACCGGTGTACCGGTTAAGTCTTCTGCCGGTCCCACAATGTGCAGATAGGCCAGATTGTAATCGCTCAGCTTTTTAAGAATATACTGAAAAAGTGGAATCGTTTCTACATCGGGTGTCATGATGCCCACATTACTGATCGCTACCGGCGTAAATTTGATGGACACACGCGTGCTATCCCAAACTTCTATGATGGCATCCAGAATCTCGAACACAATGCGCGCACGGTTTTCTATGTTACCACCGTATTCGTCTGCACGCTGATTCGTTGCCAGACTCAAAAATTGAGGAATCAGCATCCCTGTCTGTGCGTGTACTTCAACGCCATCAAATCCGGCTTCCTTAGCATTTTGAGCAGCATGTTTGTAATCCTGTACTGTTTGTTTGATTTCAGCAACGGTAAGTTCCCGAGGTGTCAGGGAGTCTTTGAATCCCTCAGGTGTAAATGATTTCGTTTGGGGATTAATGGCCGATGGTCCCCCAGGCAGTTCGCCGCCAAAGAAATCAGGGTGGGATGCGGAGCCTATATGACCAAGCTGGGAGAAGATTAAACCGCCTTTGTCATGTACGGCTTTAGTCACCAATTTCCATCCCTCAACCTGCTCCCGGGTATAGATTCCCGGTACATTGATAAAGCCAATAGACCTCGGGTTAACCCATGTACCCTCACTCAGAATTAAGCCTGCTGAAGCGCGCTGCGCATAGTATTCGGCCATCAGAGGGGTAGGTACCAGGCCCGCATTAGTGGCGCGGCCGCGGGTAAGCGAGGACATTATGACCCGGTTCTTCAATCGTAAATCGCCTAATTGGTATTCCTCTAACAGTGGCTGTCTTACTTTTTCCATGACTTTTTTTACGCAAACCTAAGACGGATATGACAGCAGCGCAATATGGGCGAAACTAATGGTATAGGGATAAATTTATCCCTTATACCAAATTGAGTCACAATGCCTATTTTTGATCCTGGAGAATCAGCTTTATGTACGAAAGAAAGACACCCCTTACCATTGACTGCGGCCTGCACCTGACCAGGGAGGTGTTGAACGGCAAATGGAAAGCCGCCCTTCTTAATGCCATCTCTATGGATGTTAAAAGACCCAGCGAGATCTTGCGCCTTTTGCCGGGAGCCACACGCAGAGTGCTGAACGTACAGCTTAAAGAGTTAGAAGAGCATGGCATGGTGGAGAAAAAGATTTACCCCCAACTGCCGCCTAAAGTAGAATATTCACTGACAGAAATCGGTTGGTCGTTGATACCAATTATTGATGCCATGAACCAATGGGGCGATACTAACCGGCAGTTCCTGGAAACAGTGATAACCCAGGATCCCAAGATCACTCAAACGTCGAAATCAGTCTGCCAAATACATCGTCGTATGGCCATTGATCGAAAAATTATGTAGATACCTGTCAGCGCTGACGGGTGCAACTTGCCCAACGGATGATCTGTCTCTCACATAACAACCTAAGTTTGATCCTTTCAGCATCCAAATTTTTATCTACTTGAACTATTTGGCTTAAAACACCCTTTTATTTGTCGTAAATGCCCCGATGAGAATGAAGCGTGTCACTTATTTTTGTAGTATGAGAAAGGTATCATTTTGTATGAACATTAGTCTGGATGGCTACTGCGACCACACCCTGGGCGAACCAAGCGAAGAGCTAATGGAGTATTTCGCCGGAATGATGGATGATGTAGATCTGCTCTTTTATGGTCGTGTGATTTATGAGCTCATGTTTCCCTACTGGGCTGATGTTGCAAGAGATCGCTCGGGATCCGCCGCTGAAATCCGGTTCGCGGAAAGACTTGTGGCCATTGACAAGGTGGTGGTGTCGCAATCCCTGGAAAAAGTGGACGGCAATACAACGATCATCCGGAACGACCCGGCAGCTGAGCTAAAGAAGCTGAAACAACAGCCCGGCAAAACGATTTCGGTGGACACCGTAAGCATGCTACCGGAACTGATGTCAGCTGATCTGATCGACGAATTTAAATTAGTTATACACCCCGTCATGGCGGGCAGCGGCAGACATTTACTGGATGCCGGCAGCCTTCCGGAGGTCTTCAAGCTGGAACTGGCAGAAACGCGGACCTTCAAAAACGGATGCGTAGCACTTCACTATCTTAAAAGGGAATAGCGGATTTAACGTTATGCTAAACTGGCTAGAACCTCAGATAAAGAGGTGATACCCCAGTGCTCAAAGTACTTACCGTCTTTAAGCCTTACTATATCTATTACCTCGATGCTAATCACTCGTCCGGTTGCGGAAGCACCTAACAAGGGGCCTGTTTGTGTGCCTTTGATGGTTTTACGGGTAGTCACCAGGTCACCTTCTGCGATTTGCTGATGAATAGTGACGGTTATATCGGGCATTGCCGGGCGTAATATCTCATT
>DALYUO010000042.1:19101-26502 GCA_031981225.1 Pararcticibacter sp. | reverse complement strand
TAACTAGTTTTTTCATTTGCATCATTGCTCCCATTACCCGCTGGGCTCTTTGTGGGTCTTCAATTAGCCGGGGCAGTACCTTGGGGATTATTTGCCAGCTTACGCCATATTTGTCGGTTAACCAGCCGCAGGCGACTTCTTTTCCCCCGTCGGCTCTGAGTCTTTCCCAATAAGCGTCGATCTCTGTCTGGCTATCACACTCTACAACCAGCGAGATCGCATCGTTGAATCCGAAACCGTGGTCGGCCGAGCTGTCCATAGCCATGGCAATAAAACCCTTTATATCAAATTGAGCGTGTTTAACAAGCTCCGGACTTTCACCATCCTTCTGGCTATAGTTCAGGATCCCCTGGATGTTGGATTCGGGAAATAAACTGGTGTAAAAATAAATAGCCTCTGTCGCTTTACCGACGTTTGCTCCTGTAAACATCAACGTAGGGCAGAATTTCTGTGGCGTGTCGTTTTTGCTTTGCGCCGTATATAACTGCCAGGATACACCGTACTTATCCTGTATCCAAGCGTATTTTGGACTCCAGTCGTAACTGTCGAGTGGCATCAAAGCAATGCCCTCTTTAATCAGTTTGTTCCAATAGTGCTCCGTCTCTTCGGCGCTTTCCGAGGTCACCATAAATGAAACAGACGGATTTGGTGATGAAGTAGGCCCATCATTCAAAAGCATGAATTTTTGGCCGCTTAGCTGAATCTGGGTAACAAAAGGCGCTTCCTGGATAATTTTTCCGTCGCCGAAGCAGCCGATATAATAATCAGCTGCCTCCTGGATCTTGCCTTTGATCGTTATGCATGGATATATCGAATTATTCATGTTTTACTTCTTTAGCGTTCGCAAATTTCTTTGAGTTTATTCAGTGCCTGCGGCCATGCAATCGAAAAGAAGTCCTGGTACTCTCGTGTGCCGGTGACATCTACAGATAACAATGTGCCTCCGTTTTCTTCGGTAAAGGTGTAATTCTCAAACGCGCCAGCCCAGCTTTCAACTTCGGGCCCTCCAGTTACTTCCTCGTCGCCTTTTAATAAGCCATCATATTTAATCGAAACAAATTTTCCCGGTATATTCTCTGCTATGTGTGCTACCATACCACCTTTCTCTCCTTTTTCGTCGGTGCCAATGAATATGATTTTCGACCCCTTCTCCCAGGAGCCCTCAAAGTATGAAGTCGGACAGAAAGGTGCGGTCCACACGCTATATTGCTTCTTATTGAGCATGATATCGAATACTTTTTGCGTAGGCACATCAATGTGGATCTCAAAATGGAGCTCTACGAGGTCATTTTGCACTTCAACGAAGTTCTTGAAATTATTCAGTATTGCTTGCCAGCCTTCACGCTGCATTTCTACAGGATTTATTTCCTCTGCTTCGAAGGTTTCCAGAACATGAGTCTTGTTTCCTTTTTCTGAAAAGA
Source organism: Pararcticibacter sp. (assembly GCA_031981225.1). GTDB lineage: Bacteria > Bacteroidota > Bacteroidia > Sphingobacteriales > Sphingobacteriaceae > Arcticibacter. The sequence goes on along the minus strand of DALYUO010000042.1, from coordinate 25,081 downwards.
TGACCTTTACTTTGCGATCGTCGCCGAGAGTATATTCAAGATATTCGTTAGGCTTTACAATGTCGAATACGCCTTCAAAATCAAATCCAAAACTGCCGTCTTTCGCCTCCATACGGTAGCTGAATTTTCCCCCTGACTGTAGGTCATGTTCCGCTTTGGGCGTGTGCCAGTTGGGCGATGCACTGTTCCACCTGATGATATCTTCTGTATTAGTCCAGGCGTTCCAAACTTTTTCTATTGATGCATTAATGGTAGCTTCAATTGTAACGGTGGTTTTGCTTGTTGTTTCCATGACTCATTTTCAATTTGGTTAATTAATTAAGATATAAGTTTGTCCCAGTTGATTGATAAACAAAATTACGGACCTTAACTGCAACATGAAGGGGGTAATAACGACAATAAAGGGGGAGATTGCGACGTTCTAAAATGCCTCATTCAGCCCGAGAAAGAAACCACGGGCACCATATTTTCCAAAGGCGTAATCCATGCACAAATTAGTTCGAGTCGCTTTATTGAACAGAACCCTGAGGCCGGCGCCGCCACCCGGTTGCCATTTTTCAAACAGCTTTGTTGTTGCCTCGTCGTTTGCTGTCTGGATATTAAAGAAAGCAACACCACTGATAAATTTGTTCTTCATGATTGGGAAACGATACTCTGCTTCAGAATAGAAGTATTGGGTTCCTTTAAAGTAGGAGAACGTATACCCTCTGCCACTGCGCGCTGCAGGATCTTTCCCCGTGCCCGGCAACTCAAAATAGGGGAGCGCTCCACTCACTACAGAGGAACCCCAGCTCCAAAATGCCAGAACATGTTCGGGCTTCTGCTGAGACAAACTCCAGTACTTTCTGACATCGCCAGTTAATTGTACCGCATTTCTGGAACTTCCGATCCACGTCTGATTTGCCCGGATTCCAATGTCGGCGTAAACGCCTTTATATGCACGGTTTTGATTATCACGTGAAGTGTATTGTACGTTAAAAAGGAATCCGTTCGACATGTAATTATCCTGATCAAACCCATAGCGGTCAGTATAGATAGAATAAGGCGTCATGTCATTTGATCTCCTGTCTTCAATTTTTCTCCTGATGTCAAATGACACACCCGCCCCTACAAAAAGATTTTCGCGAATTTGCTTATATATCTTTTCTCTGATATTGTAAAACTGAGCATGCAGGACGTAGCCTTTTCGATCCGCATTTGCTAGAATACGGTCTTCTTCGCTTTCTTCCGGCGCATTGCCTATTCCTAATCCAAAATCAGGAGTTACCGTCTTAGCAACTATTAAACTTCCCTGAAGGTTCCATTTATTTCCTGGAGTGAAAATGTTATGGCTGACGTAGAAATATATAATACCCTTTGTTGTAATGGAAGCAGACGTTGCAGCAACCGACATTAGCGTATTAGGATGCTTTCCCAATATTTTTCCTGCTACTGCTTTAATACCAATCTGTGCACCGATACTGGGGTTATATGCGACATTCGGCATAGGTGTAATTCCTGATTTTTTTCGAAGAGAATCTGGCTTTCTGCGGGGATGGATGATGTCTTTAATCAAGTCGGCCATATCATACTGCCTGAAGGTAGAATCCACCGACCTTTCTGTTATTACAGACTTTGCTTTTAAAGAATCATTTTTTAAAGAATCTATGGGATTGGCTATCTGGCTATAGCTGTTCCCGCTAAAGCACGCTGCTACAGTATGAAAGAAAAGTCTTAACAATAAAGGAATTCCTCTGTGGAGTATTACCGGATGCCTTTTAGTATGAAGTGAATGCCCAAAGTCCAATTTATTTATGTGTTTCTGTAAGCCGATGTAAAGTTTTGAACCATAAAATTGCCAAAATGTTTGTATCACGTTGAATCGAGATAGCCTTGGCATCGGTGAGCTTTACCGGTTTAATTCGGGCATTCACCGTCTTATACTGTATCTGCACCTAATTACTCTGGTATCCTATAATCATGTCTAATAGTTTTGGGCTAAATAAAATGTATGTCAGGATGAACCAGGTTAGAAATTTAGTTTTGCCTTCCGTAGTTGGAAAAAAGGTATCAGAATTCTCCACGAGCAGGAAATCCAGTGCGGACTTACGTTATACTTTGTTGCAGCCTGTCAAAAAGCTTTGGGGTAAAATTACCCTACTTATAAGCCCTTTTCTGATGTTGCTGCTTCCAATGGTTTTTGGCTTGCTGATTTATTCGGGACAATATAGAACCCGAAGCGGCTATAAGACATCGGAGGAGAAGGCCAGGCCGGTTGTCATTCAGGAAGCAAATACCAGTGTTAAATGATGTAGAATCTTTTTCACTCTCCGGCATAAAGCTCTCTCTTAAACCGTTTAGCGAGCAAGCCGGTGGCCAGAGAGAGATCAATATCAGTAACAATTACCCCAGCGTTGCCATACGCTTCATGAGCGACGCATGTTCCGTCTGGCGCCAATACAGCGCTCGCTGATTCAGGATAAAGGAAAGAATAGTTCGAGCTTGCAAAATATATCGTGTTCTCCAATGCTCTCATCATCATCGCTTTTTCATAGTAGGGGTTGTCCTTATTCCCCCATTCAGTTAGTTTTGGGCCCTCTGTATTACTGCCGGCGCAATGAGGGTGAAATACAATCTTAGCGTCGTGCCCCGCCGCCCATCTTACTGATTCAGGATAGCGAAAACCTTCATGGCATATTGTAATGCCGAATCTTACTCCATTCACTTCGAATATAGTACGTTCAGTACCGGGAATCCACAAGTTGTCTTCAGTCGGGTCCAGCTGGTTTTTGGTTTGATATCCCAATAATTCTCCAGTTGAAGATATAACAAAAGCCAGGTTGGAAGGTCCTGCAGGAAGGTGCCAGTCCATTGGCATTATGATGTTAATGGAATACATTGCTGCTATTTCACATACTTTGTCCAATGCAGGCCTTAACTTTTCAGAAGAGCGCTCCTGAGGATCAAATGCCACTAGGGGATATCCCGGAATATATGACTCAGGAAAGCAAATAATGTCGGCCTGCTTCTCAGAGGCTTCTTTAACTAACTTTTCCACCCAGTACAGGCTATCATTTATCGACTTTGGAAGCGGAGGAGAGGCTATTGCAATTTTCATGGATATAAAGCTCGTTTGTTTTATGTTTTTAAATGTGCGGAACACGGCTACTAATTTCGCCGTTTTAATTCGTTCATTCACCGAATTCCTTCTGGTGTCCGCCTAATACACGTTGATGCTCCTTAAAAGCGTAACTATCTTTGATTTATCAAAACGAAAATAACTTAAAAAATTAAAGAAATGAAAACACTTACTACACTTACCGCCGCAGTATTATTAGCCAATATATTTGCGGCATCAGCAGATGAAAGAACGGCACTAAAGAGCGAAACAACAACCGTCAGCATCAAGGCGCCCGTTTTTGAATTCGGTAATCCCAAAGATTTAAACTATTCGGATATTGAAAGACTAAAGACTGTCACATTCAGAGCGCCGGAGTTTGTTTGGGGAAGTCCCGAAGATTCGGATCTGTCTGAACTGAAGAATGTCAAACCAGCGATTAGAAGGTTACAGGCGCCTGCGTTCGAATGGGGTACTCCCGAAGATGTCAACACAGCGGGAGTGAGACTACTTAAATTCCAGGCGCCAGCATTTGTATGGGGATCGCCTGAGGAAGTAAGTATCGGAGGGTAAAGGTATCTAATCCGGCAAGCTATAATAGGGGTAGGTTCCTGAAATGCGAAAGCCTAATTTTTGGGCCAGCCTGACCGAGCAGGTATTCTCTTTCCTGCACGACCAGACAGGAGTAAAACCGTTTTTTAGACAATAGTCGATAAGAGCGCTGCAGGAAAGTACAGCAAATCCTTTTCCGCGGCATGAAGAGAGAGTTTCTACTCCAATTTCAAGTTCACTATTTTTAAAATAAGCTGAGAAGGCCATACTTACTATCTTACGGTCTTTCACTACACCAAAAGCAACTCCTTTTTGGATAAATTCCTCATAGCTGTTCCAAAATAGTCGGGGCACCACGTTGCCTTGCATTTCCTGCATCGTTCCGTCGATACGTTTCAATTCAAAGCCTCCGGGAAGCACTGCGTTTACCGGATGATACTCGCCTGGCTCGAAATTAAAATTAACCCTGTTCCAGCGAATAATATGGCTGTGTCCTGTTTCTTTTATTAGATAATCGCGTTCGCAATTATTGGCATAGAGGTTATCGCTATAGCTTACAAGTTTATCTTTTAGCAATACTGTGAATACATCATTCCACTTAGAAGGATATACCTGTAGCCATTCTTTTTGCTTCCTGTATTCCCAGTTGGTGTCCTGCAGATAATACATCAGCCTCTCGTTGAAGACATAATTATCTGGATTTCCACACAATAATGACATGCCGTAAGGATGTACTATATACGCTGTTTTTGGCTCGTCGATTGCGTCAACATATATTTCGCCTTTTACATCCCCGTTCGTAACAGCACGGGCAAACAATATATTAAACGGGATCCCTTCGAGAAGAGGGGTAACTTTATGATAATTATTTTCTTTAATCTTCAACACAGCAGGATTGATTAGTTCTTACTTGAGCTGGTAAATTTATATTGAAATCCCTGAAGAAAAAGTGATTATGGTCATACCTGTAATGAAAACGTGCGTATTTTGATCAAAATCGGAATTTTGCAAGCTCAACATATCAATCATGTACAAAAATAACCTGGAACTCTTTGTTTGCAATGTGTCTGATGTTTGTCTACTTCGCTTTTAACATCATCGTACCATGGGGTGCTAATGTATAACTCCAGGTTGGTTTAATGCCATTGACGTCTTTCTGACGCCACAAATCACGAACCAGTTTCACCGGACCCAGATTGAGGTCATTCCAGTTGAGAACTATGGGTTTATACTTTTCAGTAAGGTTAAACACCCCGATTGCTTTGCTTCCATCAGCAAGTTCTTTTATATAAACCTGATAATCATCGTTAGCAAAAACACGCTTCGCTTGTTTGCCAACCACGTCCTGGTTTACTGCTATTATCTCGTCGTTAGTAAGAAGGCTGAGCGTAAAGTCGTCCATCTGGCTGATATCGCACCCAATTAACAAAGGCGAGGATAGCAAGCTCCACAAAGTAATGTGTGTGTATTGTTCGTCGGGAGTGAGACGCGTATTACGAAGATTGCCGCTCCAGCCTACACGGCCTACAATAAGCATGTCAGGGTCGTTCCAGCGACCGGGATTAGCGAAGCCTGAAAGCTTGTACTGCCTGAAACCGATGTCATATAAACTGGCCCAGGTATCTGTGATATCGCCGGTGGTGCGCCAGCTATTTGCATCCACTTCCGGTCCCCATTTCCAAACATCACCCATTCCATACTGGCAGAGACTGTAGTAAATATCGCGAGGTTGAGTACGTAGGGCTTTTTGCATTACCCGATAAGGTATTATGTGCGCTTCACGGGAAGTGTCGTTGCCTGCTACTTTATCATAGGAGCACCAGTCGTATTTCAGATAGTCAACTCCCCATGAATTATAGGTTTCGGCATCCTGCAGTTCATGGTCCATGGAGCCCAGAAAGCCACCACATGTTAGTGTGCCGGGAGAAGAGTAAATTCCAAACTTTAAACCGTGACTATGCAGCCAGTCACCGAGACTTTTCATGTCGGGGAATTTTTCGTTAGTGCCAATTGTGCCATCGGCATTCCGTGCTGCTGATTCCCAACCATCGTCGATGTTGATATAGGTCCAGCCATGATCAATAAGACCTTTGTCAATCAGGGCCTGAGCCGAGCTTTTTACCTTATCAGCCGTAACTGAAAGGCCCCAGCAGTTCCAGCTGTTCCAGCCCATAGCTGGCGTCAAAGCAAGCAGGTCGCCAACTTTTACAGTGAGCACCCGTTCAGCCTTGCCCAGCGTATTGCTAACCGTTAGTTTTATGGGATAGTCGCCTTCGCGCGCAATACTGCCACTGATTATACCCGTTGAATGATCCAGTTTCAGTCCTTCCG
>DALYUO010000042.1:17061-19091 GCA_031981225.1 Pararcticibacter sp. | reverse complement strand
GGCAATGGCACTGCGTCGTATCGCAGCGGCTTTTTACCGGTAGCTGCAATTTTGTATAGAAAAGGAGAACCCGGCCTTACGCCACTTGCTTCAGCACCATTAATCCGGGGAGTAGCTGACGATTTAGGCGTCAGAATGTAGGGCATTGGGTCGTTTTCTGTAATCTTTTTTCCGGTAATTTTTTCAGTGAAAACGTATGTAAGTGAGAACCCCTCTTCGTTTTTGTGGCGAACATTCATCGTTTTAGTTGCTCCCGAGGGGAGATTGATAATGTACTTGCCGGTGATAACGGATTTGCCAGTCCGATTATCTTTTACAGCTACCTCTAATGTGCCGTTTACCACCATCTTATTTTTATTGACTATGCTCACCGTCTTAGTTGCCGCAGCATCTCTGAATGTAAAGCTTTTGCTTTTGTCAATGCGAATTGAATTAATAATATCAAGCATGGCGATATATGGTTTGGAGCCTCCCATGCCGCCATCGCCGCCGCCATCAAAAACTTTTATTGCCAGCACATTATCTCTATCCCAGTTAATTTGAAGCTTGCTGAGAGGTAAGTGATACGTGCGCTCCTGATAGTACGCCGTTTGGTATTCTGCTCCATTTTCTGGCATAATGCCCGTTTTGGCGACACGGATACCATTAAAAAATACTTCATCACAATCGTCGATGTAACCAAGGTAAACAGCAAGCGAGTCTTTGAGACGTGAACTTGCTTTCATTGCCGAAGGTATAACTATATGAAAGCGATACCAGGAATATCCATCATGATCAATTCCCTGATGTTCATAAAACGTCGTCGCTTTAATAGTCTTCCATGATGAATCATCAAAATCAAGATTGCTCCAGATAGCTTCATTGCCAGTTTGAAATTTAGCTTCTGTTAAAAATAAGCTGTTTTGAGAATTTGCCGCGTGGCTCCATATTAAAAGACATAGGGAAAATAAGAGTTTACGCATCGGTTTAAAATTGAATGTGCAAATTACATAATAGTTTGTCAAAGTAAATGAAAACTACTAAGGAGTAGTCGTTTTTGTTTATTTGATGTTTCTTGTAGTCTTTTAGGATACATGTTTTGAATTATGTGATGATTGTATACTGATTTTATATATTTATATAGAATAAAATGGATAATGGTTAAAAAACGACTGCTTTGGATTAAAATTCGGTAATTTATTTTGGCGATGAAAGGTTAGTTTTGATGTAAATAGTTTGAAGTCTATCAATTCTGTTTAATGAAAAACAATTTATTATGAGAAAAAAAGCCTTTACGCTTTTGTTAGCTGGTTTTTTCTTGTCTGCACCTCTTTATGCGCAAACCTTATTGCGCGGAACGGTAGTAGACAAAGAAAAACAGCCGATCCCAGGGGTCTCAATTAGCCTTGCCAATGGCAAAGGAACGTCTACCGGGCCTAATGGAGAGTTTTCCATAACCTACGACGGTCCTGGTATATTAAAAGTATTCGCTATTGGCTATGAGCGACAGCAGATTCGTTTGACGAATCAAACCAGACTGAATATCCTATTGAAGGATGATCAGCAAGTTCTGAATGAAGTTGTTGTTACAGCATTGGGTATTTCGCGTGAAAAAAAGTCCCTCGGGTATGCCAGTCAGGAAGTGAAATCCGAAGAACTTACTAAAGCCGGTCAACTCAGTGTAACCGGATCGCTTGCGGGGAAAGTTGCGGGTGTACAGATCAATCAGTTTGGCGGTACTGTTGGGGCTTCGGCGCGAATTACAGTCCGGGGTAACTCTTCACTACGTCCCGACCAGCAGCCACTGATCGTTGTAGATGGAATTCCTATTTCAAACGATATTCAACGTACGGGTGATAATACTTATAACGGAGTGGATTATGGCTCTGGTTTAAACGACATCAATCCAAATGATATTGAGTCAGTAACGGTCTTGAAAGGAGGAGCGGCTGCACTCTATGGTATGCGGGCGGGCAACGGGGTTATATTGATTACAACCAAGTCGGGGAAAGGCGGCGACAAGGGCGTTACAATATCTTACGATGGCAACT
>DALYUO010000042.1:14475-17051 GCA_031981225.1 Pararcticibacter sp. | reverse complement strand
TACACAGTCGATCAGGCGTCCACGTTCCCGAAGCTACAAAATCTGTATGGACAAGGTTCTATCGGCGATGAGTACCACTATGGGCTAAACGCGAAAGGGCTAAGTTACCAGGATTATGCTTCTCAAAAGTCGTTTACCTATGTTGATGGAACTGGAAGTGGTGGTGGAGTATACGATGGTTTTGATGAGTCCTGGGGGCCGCGACTAGATGCCGGACTGAAGCTTGCTCAGTTTGACAGCCCGGTAATAAGTGGTGTACGTCAGCAAACTGACTGGATCTCTCACCCCGATAATGTGAAGGATTTTTTCCGGATTGGATATTCAATGAACCACAATCTGTCATTGTTGTCCCGCACCGATAAGTCAAATACACGCGTGTCTGTATCTTATCGTGACCAGGAAGGAACTGTACCTAATACCGATCAACGCAAGTATGGTATACAGCTCAATAATAATATGAATATCAGCGAGAAGGTATCATATGATGTCACTGCAAGTTATACCCGGACGGAGAGTGATAACCTGTTAAATCAGGGATATGGGGGAAATAATCCAATGAATGGATTTATCTGGTCTGGCCGTCAGATGAATATGAAAAGTCTGGAAGAAAACTGGGATCAGCGCGACGAAAAGGGAAATTATACGTACTATAATTGGAATACTAATTACCATATCAATCCTTTTTTTAATGTGCATGAAAATACCAACGGCTATCAAAGGGACCGTTTTTTTGGCAAGACGTCGTTGTATTATCAGCCCTACCAATTTCTAAAAATTGAAGGCCGAATGGGGCTTGACTATTATGGTTCCAAGATGCTGGAGAAGAACTATTATAGTAGCGATTTTCCTTTTGGAGGCTTCAGAGATATAAATATCGATAATACAGAATTCAATCTCGACTTCATAGCATCCTTTAACAAACAGTTTGGTGTTTTTAATTTATCAGCTAATGCCGGGGCCAACTATCGCGACGCTCAATGGGCCAGATCTTTACAGGGGGCTGATGCGCTGGCCGTTTTAGGCAGCTATACTATTTCAAATAAGTCTGGAGATGCCATTACAGAGATGGATCATACTCATGTTCGCTCTAACTCAGTATATGCAGCAGCTTCTTTAGGGTGGAAAGATCAGCTGTATATCGATGCAAGCGCACGTAATGACTGGAGTTCAACCATCCGCGACGATTTCTTTTATCCTTCGGTAAGCTTGAGCTGGCTGCCGACCACGTCGTTCGGGGGATTGAAAGGGGGCATATTATCCTTTTGGAAGCTGCGTGCATCATGGGCTGAGATAGGGGCTGGCACAACTGCTTATAACGACAGGACGTATTACTATCCTCAAACAAAATCCTTTAATGGTGTCGCTCAGATATACAAAAGTATGGTATATCCCAACGAGAACTTGAGTCCGGAAAGCATTAAAACCTGGGAAGTCGGCACCGAATTAGGTTTTTTTCATGATCGTCTGCATACTGATATTACATATTATCATAAAACTGCTACAGATCAAATTTTAAATGTGGCGACTTCGAACGTGGTCGGTTTTAACTCAATGGTACTCAACGCTGGTAAGATTGAAAATAAAGGAATTGAAATTCAACTGTACGGCGATATTATCCGGAAAAAAGACGATCTGGTATGGAGAAGTACCTTTAACTTTGCTAAAGACCAAAGTAAAGTCATCGAGCTCTATCCCCAATTGGATGTTAACACTTATCAGATAGGCTGGACCTGGGGTATTGCTAATATGGCCCGGACAGGTGAGAAATGGGGGGCTCTTGTTGGGACCGGTTATGACAGGGTAGAAGACGGTCCGATGAAAGGTGCTATCAAAGTTAGATCAAACGGTCTGATTGTGGATAAGGCATCCCAAAATATTGGAAATGTAACCCCCGATTTCCTGTTAAGCTGGCGGAACGATGTTACGATAAAAGATTTCTCTTTCGGTCTCTTTCTGGATATGCGTAAGGGCGGCGACATCTGGTCTCAGACCATGAGCCACGGCTATGCTGCCGGGACGGCCTCTATTACGGCAGAAGGTGGAATTCGCGAACGGGCTATAGTCGCGGGTGTCGATGTAATGACTGACGAACGTTTTGCCATGCAAGCCGCCGGCGGTTCTTGGGTTCCTAACACGATTGCAACCAATGCGCAATCCTGGTATGAAAGCGGTGGTATTTCACAAATGTATGTATTCGACGGATCATTTATTAAACTAAGAGAGGCATCCATTACATATAATGTCCCTCAGAAATACCTTCAAAGGATAAAAGGCATAAAGCGGGCAACTGTCTCTCTAATAGGATCGAACCTCGCGTTACTTTGGGTTGACGACTCGAATACTATGCGTCTCGACCCTGAAACAGGAGGAGTATCGAGCGACAGTAGAGGAGTCGGATTTGAGCAGGCTTCGGTTCCAACATCGCGCAGTTTTGGGCTGAAGTTAGGTGTTACATTTTAATTGGAGGAATTACTTTATGAAGATTATATTTTGCAAAATCGGGATACCCGTCATAGTGGCATTAACCATATTAAGCAGTTGCACTAAGTCATTTGAAGAAGTTAACACAGACCCGG
>DALYUO010000042.1:0-14389 GCA_031981225.1 Pararcticibacter sp. | reverse complement strand
ATGCTTGCTATTATAATAATACACAGTTAAAGGATCTCCTTCAGAAAACAGAAGCGGCTGCAGATTCTTATAAGAATATCCGTATGGTTGCCCGTATTTGGCAGTGCTATATGTGGCAGTATTTAACTGACGGCTGGCGGGATGTACCCTATACGGAGGCTCTGAAAGGATCGGAGGAGGAGGGTAGTATCCTCAGGTCGAAATATGATAAACAAGAAGATATCTATCCTTCAGTGATGGCCGACCTAAAAGCTGTTGCAGACGAAATGGCTGGAGGTTTTGGCACTGACGAATTAGGTGAAGGTGACTTAATTTACAAAGAGGGTGGGAGAGAAATGGAAAGGTGGCAACGTTTTTGCAATTCGCTTCGCCTACGCATGGCGATTCGTATTTCAGGAGTGTCCCCGGTACTTGCAAAATCTACGATTGAGGAGATTTGCGGTAATCCCGATAAGTATCCGGTAATAGAGTCGAATGTTGATAATTGTTACCTGAAATGGCCTGGTGCCGCTCCTTATTATGAGCCTTGGTACAAAACTGGCTATGTAGACAGACGGATTGACAACTTTGGTATGTCCGACATTTTTATTGATCACCTAAAACAAACGCAAGACCCCCGTATCAGAGCTGTTGCCAACGCAGCCAGTGATGGAGAGTATCGCGGTTATCAGAATGGAGCGGCAACGATACCTCCAGAACTCAGCGAAATTTCCTTTATCGGCGATCGGTATATGAAAGACGCAGGAGGATTCACTCCTTTCTTTAAGTCCTGTGAGAGTTATTATATTATAGCTGAAGCGGCGATGCTGGGTTATTCGGTAGGTATTAGCGCTCAGAATGCTTATGAGAAGGCGGTTAGGTTATCTATGGAAGACAATGGATTAACAACAGCCGATGCCAATACATATTTGGCAGGAAAGGGGAAATGGAATAACACTAAAGAACGTATATGGTGGGATATGTGGGTTGCGTTATTTAAAAATAACTTTGAGGCATGGGCCTTATACCGGAGGACAGGCATTCCTTCTACAAATTATCCTTCGTTGAATTCTGTTTATGGTGACGCACATAATGATCAGCCGTTTCGAATCCCTTATCCCAATAATCAATATCTCTACAATAAGAAGAATCTTGATGTAGTATTGGCAAACGTCGTTGATTATGCCTGGGGGCAGCAAATGTGGTGGGATACAAGGACTGGTGTTAAATAGCATTCTGCAAATGTAACAAACACCGTCTGCGAAGACGGTGTTTGTTACATTTTAAAGCAGATCAAGCAGCACGCAAGCAATCAGTATCTCGCTTCGCGATAAGCGAAGGTGCTTCAGCGCATGTGTAATTTGGTTTTCAACAGTTCTTTTGGTTATTCCCAGTTTTTGTGCGATTTCGTCGTTTGTGAGTTGTTCCAGTCGGCTCATGAGGAATATTCTACGGCACGCTTCCGGAAGTTCCGAAAGACATTTTTTTAAATTATATACAACATCGTCATGACTTATCCTGTCTTCTGCTATATTTAGGACCGTTGCCAGTTCATTGTAATCCTCCAGAGACTCTGTTTGTATTCGTTTCGGTGCGCGCAGATGCTTGTACACCTGGTATTTGGTAGTAACGTAGATATAACTGTTAAAGTTCTCGATTTTCAGATGTTTTCGTCGTTGCCAAAGCGTTACAAAAGCATCGTGAAGTATTTGCTCTGCCGTGTCTGAATCTTTCAGATAGTACATCGCCGTATTGTAGAGTTTCTTCCAATGCCGATTATATAGCACGGCAAATGCTCTCGTATTATCAGCAACTACTTTTTCCCATAGGTCTTTATCTGATAGATCGTGGTTCATATCTGGCTTCCGTAAAGTTAGTTAATGAAAAAAATAAATGCAAGCGGTGTGTGCGTGGGCAGAAAAAATACCTCTTTAGTAGAAAAGGAAGTAATGGAAACTGACCAATACCTGTTACTGTATGAAAAATACCTGGCCGGAAAATGCACTCCGGAAGAGGAAGAGCAACTGTTTAGCGATAAGCCAGACGGATTTACGTTGTACGAATCCTTCGACGGTGCAGATTTGCGAGAGGAGAAAGAACGTCGCAGGAGAGTTTTTCAGCAGATTCGTGGAACTATTACAAGAAAGCGAAAACGCGTTCTCACTTTACGCGTGTTTTATGCAGCAGCGGCTAGCGTCGCTTTGATTTTGCTTGCAGGTATTTTCAATAAGGATGCAATTTTACCCGCGGTTCAATCTCAAAAGAAAGTATCTGTTTCTAAAATGCCAGTGATAAAGCCGGGCAGTAATGCCGCAGTGTTAACCTTATCCGACGGCTCTGTCATCCAGATTGACGAGTCGGCAGATGGCCTTATTGCCTCGGAAGGAAGAACACATGTCAGGAAGCTGGCAGATGGACGGATAGTATATGAAACGGGCGGACCTGATAAGAAGCAGAAAACCTCATTGTTCAATACAATATCAATACCAAGAGCCGGACAATACAACGTTACACTCCCCGACGGTACACAGGTCTGGCTCAATTCAGAATCCACACTTATTTTTCCTGTGGCCTTTACAGGTCGTGATAGAAGAGTGAGACTGAAAGGGGAAGCTTATTTTGAAGTGGCAAATGATGCAAAGAAACCCTTCATGGTAGAAACAGAAACTGCTGATATAGAAGTATTAGGCACCCATTTTAATGTTCGCGCCTATCCGGCTGATGACGCTGTTTATGCTACCCTTCTTGAAGGCGCAGTTAAGTTAAATAATGGCCGGGGCGGCAAAATACTGTCGCCCGGCGAACAGGGCATCTCCTTATCATCAAATGATGCGATCAGCGTCAGGAAGGTTCGTGTTAGCGATGCAATCGCCTGGAAGAATGGTTTGTTCGTCTTCCGCGATAACACTGTAAGAGAGATTATGGAACAGGTTGCAAGGTGGTATGACGTGGAAATAGAGTTCCACGGAAACGTGGAGGAAAGAACCTTTGGCGGCGTGTATTCAAAAAACAGGGACCTTGCGCAACTTCTTGCCAGCATGGAGCTGACTGGATTGGTTCACTTTAAAGCAGAAGGAAGGAGGATTATTGTTATGCCATAAACACCGACCTAATATGAAATAGCCCGGCATGTTCGCTGCATACCAGGCCATTCGTACTGAAATTGTAAGCAATTTATTATCGCAGCTAACGACAATTGTAAATTAAACCTACATTCAAATGTATAAAAAAAATACTGCATTCAGGTGCGGGAGGACCCATTACATCCTTACTAAAATCCTGCTCATTATGAAATTAAGCTTCATCCTACTTTTTTTGGCCATTATACAGGTGCGAGCTTCTTCCTTTGCGCAAAAGATCACTATCCAGGTGAAGGAGAAGAACTTCGAAGACTTTCTCATGGATATACAACAACAAAGCGGGTATGATTTTATCTACAGTGCCAAACTGGCTAAACATGCAAAACCCGTAACATTCAGTTGCAGAAATGCAGACATCGAAGAAGTTTTGAAGAAATCGCTTTTTAATCAACCTTTCACATACGTCGTACGGGGTAGAGCCGTCACGCTTATTGAAAAGCAACAAACCGTGCAATACGATCAGCAATCGCAGGTGGTGGGGAAAGTGACTGACGAGAATAATCAACCCCTGCCCGGCGTGACGGTTCATGTAAAGAACAGCACCGAAACAACGGCAACTAACGCCGAGGGAAATTATAAGATCAATGCAGGCTCCAATGCAACTCTCATATTTCGCTTCATCGGCTTTGCAGAGCAGGAGATCGCCACGCAGGGCAGGAGCACTATTAACGTGAGTATGCGGCCCGATATAAAGGGACTTAATGAAGTTGTAGTGGTAGGATACGGAACGCAGAAAAAGGTAAACCTTACAGGTGCCGTGAGTTCGGTTTCGGGGGCTGATCTGGCACTGCGGCCAGCGGGACAAACCTCTGCTGCTTTGCAGGGCGTCGCTTCAGGCGTCACCGTGATCCAGGGCTCAGGTAGACCGGGAGGCGATAACGCCAGTATCCGGATCCGGGGGGTTGGTACCATATCCACTGCCGACCCTCTTGTTCTGATCGATGGTGTCGAAGGGTCGATCAACAATATAGACCCCAATATTATTGAATCAGTATCTATTTTAAAGGACGCTGCGTCATCGTCTATTTACGGATCAAGGGCTGCAAATGGTGTTATTCTGGTTACCACAAAGAGAGGAACAGGTGACAAGATCTCTCTGGGTTATAATAATTATGTGGGATGGCAGAAAGAAACCAACACGCCAGATATCGTAAATGCCCTCGATCATATGTTACTGCTAAATGAAGCTTATGTCAACGCGGGCAGTACTCCCATTTATGCCGATACGCTGATCGAATCGTACAGGAGGCAGAACGGGGTCTCGTCAGACAGGTATCCCAATACCGACTGGCAAAAAGAAACGCTCACAGGGTCGGGGCTTCAGCAAAGCCATTTTCTTACCGTCAACGGGGGGACGTCAAAAATACGCATGCTGGCTTCTTTTGGCTATCTCGACCAGGCAGGCATTATTGAGAATTCCCGTTTTAGAAGGTATACGGTCCGCAGTAATGCCGATATTCTTTTTTCAGAGAAGTTTACTGCGAGGATAGACCTCCAATACGTCAATGCCATTACTACCGAACCGGGAGCCGGCTCCGGAGAGATCTTTCAATGGATTAACGGCATTCCGGCGAATCAGATTGCCATTAACGAAAACGGAACATGGGGCGTTGGCTGGAATGGATTTAATCCTGTCTCCGGTACCCGGGACGGTGGAACCAACCGCACAAAGGGGCCATTCGGAAGTATTAACGCAGTGATAAATTACAAGCCATTTAAATGGCTAAATGCTGAGGTTGCTTATGCCCCTAAGTATGCGGAGTCGCTCACAAAAAACTTCCGCAAAGCCGTTCAGTCGTATCTGCCGAACGGAACACCGAGTTATCTGGCTCCTTCCAAATCGACACTAACCCAGGGCAGCAGCCAGTCTGTTTACAATAATATGAGGGCAACGCTTACTGCCAGTCAGAATTTCGCGTCGCATTCTTTCAAGCTGCTTGCGGGGATGTCACGGGAAGATTATTCAACCGATTATATGACCGCATACCGCGATACCTATGTCCTTCCGGATTATCCGGTTCTCGATGCGGGTTCTGCTGCAACCCAGACGGCAAGCGGTAAAGGCGATGAATGGGCTCTCCAGTCGTTCTTTGGACGGTTTAACTACAACTATAAAGAAAAGTACCTGCTGGAGCTTAACGGCCGGTACGACGGATCCTCCCGCTTTATGAAAGGCAACCGCTATGGGTTTTTTCCTTCAGTATCAGCAGGCTGGCGTATTTCAGAGGAAGAGTTTATGAAGGAGATCAGAACGGTCATTGCAAATGCAAAAATCAGGGCTTCCTGGGGAAAGTTAGGAAACCAGCAAATCGCTGGCACTGACTATTACCCCTACATATCTTCATATACTCTTGGATCGTATACGCTAGGCGGAGCAGCGGGAACTATCGTCAATACCGCTACTCTTACTACACTGGCAAATAAAACCATTGCCTGGGAATCGACGGAAGAAAAAAATATAGGACTTGACCTAAATCTATTCTCCAAACTGGATGTAACTGCTGATTTGTATCACCGGCGGACTACAGGCATCCTTTTGAAGTTAGATATCCCATTAATCGTAGGTCTGGGAGCTCCCCCTCAAAATGCAGGGATTGTAGAAAATAAGGGCTGGGAACTTGGTCTGGGGTACTCCGGCCAGGTAAGAGATTTGAAATATCGCATTGGCTTTAATGTGTCGGATGTAAAGAATGAAGTGGTAGATCTCAGAGGTAAAAATCAGACCGGTCTCACGGTACATCGCGAAGGACACCCTGCATACTCGATTTTCGGATACCAGGCCGACGGTTTTTTCCAGAGTGACGAAGAGGTAGCCTCACATGCTACCCAGTTCGGAACGGTAAAGGCCGGAGATATTCGTTACATAGATCAAAACGGCGACAATATCATCAACGAGGCGGATAAGGTAGTTATCGGGAGTACAATTCCCCGTTATACCTTCGGCTCCAATATCAATGCTTCATGGAAAGGTTTTGATATCAACCTCCAGATCCAGGGAGTAGGGAAGGCAGACGGTTACCTGTATGGACCCGGTATAATGCCTTTTAACGTGGGAGGAGCTATCGGCGGAACGATCCGTGAGGATAATAAGGACCACTGGACGCCCGATAACCGGGACGCCAGCTTTCCCAGGCTTGCTTTCGGCGCTACAAATAATGAGCAGGCATCGAGCTTCTGGTTAAAGGACGCCTCCTACATCAGACTTAAGAACTTTCAGGTTGGCTATACCCTGCCCTCCACAATGTCAGGTAAAATTAAAGTGAAGCGACTGAGGTTATTTGCAAATGGAAGCAATCTGTTTTCTATCGATAATTTCTGGAATGGATATGATGTAGAGGCACCTGTCGGTCAGGGTAACTACTATCCGCAAGTTAAGGTGTACAGTTTTGGATTGGAAGCAAACTTTTAAACAGATCGACGATGAACAAGATTTTATATTTCCGGCTTTGCGTAGTGCTTGTACTGATGTTGTCAGCCTGCGACAGCTATCTGGACCGTCAGCCACTCGGCGGTCCCTCAGATGAAAACTATTTTACGAATCAGGACGAACTTATTCTTGCAGTGAACGGTATTTACGCCGCTAACAATTATGCGCCTCTTGATAATATGCCTGTTAATATATGTATTGACAATGGCACCGATATTGGATGGGACCGCAACAACAGCTCTCTTCAAAGTTTAGGAAAAGGTAACCACGACAGCAATAATGGTTTTGCTATTTCTGTATGGACAAATGCCTATATCACCATTGCGAGATGTAATAATATACTGGACAACGCAGGTAGGGTGAAAGATAAGACCAATGCGGCCATTTACGCGCGTTCCATTGCAGAAGCACGGTTTATGAGGGCTTTCACTTACCAGTACCTCATCGATTATTTCGGAGGTGTGCCCCTGGTTACACACTTGCTCGACCTTGCCGGTTCACAGGTCCCCAAAAGCTCTAAGGAGGAAGTGCTTGATTTTATTTTATCTGAACTCGACGCGGCAGCGCCAGATTTGCCGTTGAGCTACTCTGGAAGCGATGTAGGAAGAGCTACACGCGGAGCCGCATTTGCTGTAAAAGCCCGCGCAGCACTGTATGGAGGAAAATGGGACATTGCCGCAGAAGCGGCAAAAAGTGTGATGAACCTCAACGTCTACAACTTGCACAATGACTTTAAGTCCCTGTTTTCATATGCCGGTGAAAACTCCAGGGAGATCATCTTTGCACTGCAGTTTCTTAAAGCCTCGAAAACCAAAACGCACTCCACTCCAAACAATCTTCTGTCGAGAAACGCACTTGGCTTCTCAAACAAAGTACCTTCCCAGTCTCTTGTCGATTCATACGCATGTACCGACGGACTCGACATCGACAAATCGCCTCTCTATGACCCTGCACATCCTTTTCAGAACCGCGACCCTCGCTTAGGCTACACCATTGCTGTTCCGGGCTCCACCTTCTTCAATTTTCAGTTTGAAACGCACCGCGACAGTGTGAAGTGCTGGAATTACAACAACACACCGGCGACAAGGATAGACAATCAGGATGCATTGAATGCTTTTGCTACGTTCACAGGCTATTGCTGGAAGAAGTACGTCGATCTCCAGGATAAGGACGATCGTGCAAACTCTGAACTGAACGTCACTCAGGTTCGCTATGCCGAAGTATTGTTAATCTATGCTGAAGCGATGATTGAGGCCAATAAGATTGACGCCACTGTATACGATGCTATTAACCAGGTGAGGCAGCGCCCGGGAGTGAACATGCCTGCAATTACTGCCGGAAAGACTCAATCAGAAATGCGTTCGCTTGTCCGTAAAGAGCGATTATACGAGCTGGCAATGGAAGGATTCCGTTTGTCAGACATCAGACGGTGGAAAATAGCGGAACAGGTGATGAATGGGCCTTTTTACGGCAGGATACAGCGAGGGTTGCTGGCTTCTGCTCCGGCCATTGACAACAACGGCACTCCCAATTATAGTAATGTTCCAAACAAAGACCAGCTTCGTGTAATTGAAGTACGTAAGTTTAATCCCGACAGGGATTATCTCTGGCCCATTCCGAACATAGAGATCGTTACAAACTCAAACCTTGTTCAAAATCCCAACTATTAAACTATGCGAAACAGACAGTAAAACCTGTCTGTTTCTTTGATTTGCAATTCTATAAAGATGAAATTCATTACAACTAAAAGCTTCATATTGTTACTGGTCGGAGCAGTGCTCTTTTGCAGTCCTCCTGCAGCTGCTGCAACGGTGGAATATGATGTTTGCGTATACGGCGGTACATCAGCTGGCGTTATAGCGGCCTATAGTGCTGCGAAATATGGTAAGAAAGTAGTGCTTATAGAGCCAGGACATCACCTCGGCGGCATGAGCTCCGGGGGACTAGGATACACCGATATCGGAAATAAGTATGTAGTCACGGGACTTGCACGCGATTTTTACAGGCGGATCGGCCAGCACTATGGCAAGTTTGAGCAATGGATATTTGAACCAAAAGTAGCCGAAGCGCTATTTCAGGATTACGTGAGAAGAGGAGGTTTTAAAGTTCTTTTCAACCACCGGCTGAAGGCCGTAAGCAAAGACGTTAACGTCATAAAGGTATTGAATGTGGAGACTACGGAAGCTGGGGCGGCGCTTCCGGACCTCGGCATCAAAGCGAAAATATTTATCGATTGCAGTTACGAGGGCGATTTAATGGCAGCGGCTGGTGTATCGTACACGGTAGGGCGCGAACCTAATAGTCAATATAATGAGACTTATAACGGCGTGCAACTGATGGATGGTCATCAAATACCCGATGGTGTGGATCCTTATGTTACTCCCGGTAGACCCGAAAGCGGCTTGCTCTGGGGTATACGCCCGGGCGCCCTTCAGCCAGAAGGAACGGGCGACCACAAAGTGCAGGCATATAATTTCCGCATTTGTCTTACAGACAAGCCTGAAAATCGTATTCCAATAACGAAGCCTGCCAATTATGATCCTGCTAAGTATCAGCTCCTGCTAAGGCTTATGGTCCGCAAGCCCTGGAAAAGCCTGAACGACGGATTTATCATCAGTAGAATGCCTAACGGAAAGACCGACATTAACAACAGGGGAGGTTTTTCAACCGACATGATCGGTGAAAACTGGAAATATCCCGAGGCTGGCCATGCAGAACGTAAGAAAATCATAAAAGCTCATGTCGATTATAGCAAAGGACTCTTGTATTTCATAGGGAACGACCCGGCGGTACCGAGGCATTTGAGGAATGAAATGAAACAATGGGGGTATCCCAAAGATGAATACACCGACAATGGCCATTGGTCGCCGCAGTTGTACGTGAGAGAGGCTCGCCGCATGGTTGGAGAGCTGGTGATGACGCAGCACCACTGCGAAGGGAAGGAAGTAGTACCCGACGGGGTTGGAATGGCTGCCTATACAATGGATTCACACAATTGTGACC
Source organism: Pararcticibacter sp. (assembly GCA_031981225.1). Classification (GTDB taxonomy): domain Bacteria; phylum Bacteroidota; class Bacteroidia; order Sphingobacteriales; family Sphingobacteriaceae; genus Arcticibacter. The sequence continues at coordinate 4,840 of DALYUO010000042.1, read as the reverse complement.
GCCTGGTAGTAAGCGGTTTTGCGAAGAATGAGGGTAATGTTGAAATAGGAGGATTCGGCCCCTATCCGGTCTCTTACAGATCGATTGTTCCGAAAGAACGTGAGGCGGCCAATCTGTTTGTGCCTGTATGCCTTTCTGCTTCGCATATAGCTTATGGCTCGATACGCATGGAACCGGTGTTTATGGTGCTTGCCCAGGTAGCGGCGGTAGCAGGCTGCGAAGCAATTGATAAAGGGACCAGTGTGCAAAAGGTAGAAGTGGCGCAGGTAAACAGGCTGCTGAAAGAGAATCCTCTTTGTGATGGCAGTGTCCCTGAAATATTGATAGATAACCAGAATGCGGGACTTGTAAGCATGTCGGGAACATGGAACAAGCACACATATGGTGGTTACGGCCCCGACTTTCTTGTTTCAGAACAGAAGCAGGGGGAAGAAACTTTTGTCGAGTTTAAGACCACTGTAGTATCGAAAGGAACCTACTCGGTCTATGCCTATGTTCCGAAACTTCCGGACATTGCCGCTGAGATACTGGTAGTTTTATTCGACGGGAAGAGCCGGCGCAACTTAAGTATTCACACAGCCGAGCTGGAGGTTCAGGGGCAGACATCAGGTGAGTGGACTAAACTGGGTGATTTTAAGTTGGATAACAACAATAAAGTGTCTGTAAAGATTATTGCCGGGAGCGCTATGACGGTAGCTGATGCGGTGTTGCTCGTTCCAGAAACAGACTAAGCAGAGAAATTTCTATCCCACATAAAAAAGGCCAGTCGTTTACCGCTGGCCTTTTTATGTAGATATCAATGTTGTATTTTAGAACTTATAACCCAGATTAACAGCAAAAGAACGAGGCCGCATCGGTTCGATGGTCGACCATCCCTTATAGTATTCTTTGTCGGTGAGGTTGTCGAGCTTGAAGATGAGATTCCATTTCCGAAATCCGTACGAAGCCGACGCGTTTAATACCGTATAAGATGGGAGGGTAAAAGTTCCGGTAGTAGCACGGTTGAGTATTTGGTTTTCCCCGGCATAGTTGCCTCCGAAGCCCAGTCCAAATCCTTTGATTGCTCCTTTCAGAAATTTATAGCTTACCCATGCATTCGCGGTATGCTTCGGACCAGCTTCTTCTGGGCGACGCCCGGCATAGTCGTTCACATCTGTTTGTGTGATCTTGCTGTTATTATAGTTATATCCTGCAAGGATATTCAGCCCCTCAATAGGGTTTGTGATGAAGTCGAAACTGATACCGCGACTGTAATTCTCCCCGTCCTGAACATATTCGTTCACTGCGATCTGACGAACTTTGTCGGTTACCCGAATGTCGTAGTAGCTCAGGGTTCCCGTAATCTTTCCGTCCATCAGATTAGTTTTAATACCCACTTCCCATTGATTTGCCTGTTCCGGGTTGAAAACGGTAACTACGCCGCCTGAAGTTACCGGTGCGACATTAGCAAAACCATTCAAGTAGTTGGCAAATAGAGAAAGCTTATCCAATACAGGCTGATAAACCAGGCCAAACTTTGGCGACCATGCTGTCTGCTCATATTTACTATCCTCCGAAACGGTCTCGCCTCCATTTTTAAACCTGTCGATCCGCAAACTCAGCATAGCAGAAAGCTGTGGCGTGAAATTAATCACATCAGAAGCGTAAGCACTGAAGACCTGTTGTCTGCCATCGGTGGGAATAGCGGCATCCGCTGCAGCAATCAGGGCGTCTACTCCTCCTGGAGTGAGATTTCCTGTGTCGTTGCCATTTGTTGTAACGGCGCCGTTGGCCACCCAGGCGCTTCCGTTATCTTTGTTCCGGCGATTAAAATAATCCAGTCCCACGACAAGCCTGTTACGGAATTGGCCAACATTGAAATCGCCAATAAAGTTCTGCTGAATATCTGTACTGCGGGTCTGTGCATCCTGACGGTTAATCCAACGATCGAAGATCTGTTCTGTGGAGGCAGATTCCCGACCCCTTTCATACAGGTAAGAATAGTATCCGTCCGATTTAGCCGATCCGGCAGAGATCAGGGTTTGAGAGGTCCAGTGATCAGAAATTTTGTAATTTATCTGGCCCTGGAAGGTAGTAACAGGATTTTTGATAATCAGATCATTGCTTGTGAATGAGTTCTCAGGATTATAACCCACCTGATCCAGGTTTGTCCATAATAACGGCGCTGCCCGATTGAAGAAAAGCATGGTAGCGTTCGTGTTTTTTGTGCTCAGAAACTCAGCGTTTACTTCAAAGCTCAACCGGTCATTCATACGGTAAGCCAGTGAAGGAGCGATATAGCGATTTCTCTTAAGTCCTGCATCCTGAAAACTGTTTTCATCGTGCCATGCAGCATTTACCCTGAAAAGTAATTTCTTTTCAGCATCTAGAGGGGTATTAAGATCAATCGCTGCACGGTTTAATCCGAAGCTACCGGCAGTATAGTTCACTTCTGCCGCGAATGTATCGAATGGCTTTTTTGTAACTGTATTGATTAAACCGCCATACGATATAACGCTGCTTCCGAACAATGTGCCTGACGGCCCTTTAATTACTTCAATACGTTCGATATTGGCAACATCCAGAGCTCCATTTGTCAATCCGGGAAGCCCATTGATCAGTGTAGGTTGTACCGCAAAGCCGCGAAGAGAGAAATAGCCCGCTCCATCGCCCGCCCGGTAGATGACCATAGTTTGTCGACACCAGGCGCATTTTTAAGGGCATCGTCAAATGTGGTGATCACCTGCTCTTTAATCAGCTCAGAGGATACCACCGAGTATACCTGCGGATTTTCAAGATTCTTCAACGGCATTTTCGAAACGTATTGACTTTCTTTAACTGAGAATTTATTAGTACGGCTCCCGCTTACAACTACCTCCTGAAGTTGCTCGTCACTGGCAGCCAGAACGAGTTCAACATCGATAGTTTCTCCGGCGCGTATCTCTATTTCGCGGGAAACTGGTTTTACTCCAATCAGTCGGGCTGTTAATGTATGTTTGCCCGATGGGATATTTTTCAAAGTAAACTCACCGTTCTTATTGGTAGTGGTGGACGCAATACCCTTAATTAGCACTGTCACCAACTCGGCAGGAGCTCCATCTGAGGTGCGAACCTTTCCAACGATAGTTCCGGTTGTTGACTGTGAATAAGAAAGGGATATAGTAATAAATATCAACAGGACTGTTAAGTAAGATTTAGTACGTGTGGGCCTTATCATTGCGTTTTGTAATTCTTGTAATGTTATTTAGATTAATTTTAAACAAACATACAATAACTGTCTTTTTCTTAATGATATTGTTTAGAATTATTATAAATAAGACAATGCTATGACATAGTTGAGCGGTGTGTGATAACTTTGTTTATGCTCGCAGCACACTAATCAATTTTTAAACAATGGAAAGCCAACTCCTCAGAGAACAGGACGTATACCCTTCGGAAAGCATTATAAAGCAAGCCCTTGGGTCTAGTTATGCCGTATTTGCCGAATTTGAAAAAACAATAACCAGCAATACGTTTGCATTAGTACCCGAATGGAATTATTATAAAGACGGTAAGGCCTGGCTCTGTAAAGTATTATATAAAAAAAAGACTGTCTTCTGGCTGTCGGTATGGCCGGGTTTCTTCAAAGTATCCTTCTATTTCACGGAGAAGAACCGGGATGTGATTCCAAGCTTGTCTGTTGATATGGATATAAAGGAAGCTTTTCTGCAAGCAAAGTCTATTGGGAAATTAATACCATTAACGGTTAATGTTAGTCGAAAAGAACAAATAAGCGACTTGCTTAAACTTGTGGAATGCAAGAAAAGTCTGAAATAGCATTTTGAAATCGAACTGATTAAATCAAAATAAACAAACTTAAAGGTCCAGCAAGGCAATTCGTCCCTCGCCTCCCGCGAGAATTGCTGTTTTTCCGTCCTTAAGCGCAGCAACTACGTGATAACCATCTTTTGAAATATTTGTCCACGTAAAACCTCCATCCTGAGATCGATCGGTACCCGATGTGCCGGTTGCTATCAATAGCCGGGCATCCATGTAAACAACGCATGAGCGGAAGCCCCAGGGCCGGATAAGAGGTTCCTTCCAAGTTCTGCCACCATCTTGCGTTAATACAAGGTTTTTGTTTCTTAGGGTATCAATCTTATAGTCGCCGCCAACCACAATACCGTCTTTATGAGCGTAGAATGCAACAGAAAAAGGACCGCGAGATTCACCGCCCTGAATGACAGGGCAGACAGAAACCTCCCAATGTCCCCCTTTATCGGCCGAATAGAATACTCGGGACTGGCTTCCTCCGGTAATGATCCAGGTTTTCCCGTCGCGATGTGTTGTAATTCCAGTATTGCTTGCCGCAAAACTAGCTTCTCCTTCAGCCAGTTTGACCTGTAGGTTTTCTGAAATATTTACCCAGGTTTTTCCACCGTTGCCCGTCCTTAACAGCTGCATCTTTCCGTTGATAGGATCGCCGTAAGCCAGACCCTCACGGTCATTATAAAAGCTGATCCCATCCAGAAAGATGTCTTTTGATTCATTACGGTATGCCTCCGTCCAGCTAAGCCCACCATCTTCGGTATAGAGAATAAGTCCCGGTGTTCCCGAGCTCATCAGCACCGCGCGCTTAGCAGAAAAGGCCTTTATTCCTCTGAAATCGTTTGACTTGTATTGCTTCAACTGAGTCCATTTCCAGCTCTTTCCTCCATCAGTGCTCCTTGCAAAATTGCCGTTACTGCCGCTCAGCCATACTATCGACGGATTCACCACACTGACGGCGCGTATGCTGCTCTTATAACCACTTTCCACTTGCCGGATAGTTTGCGCTTCCAGCATTGAAAAAGACAAAAATATAATCAAAAGGAAAGAAACG
>DALYUO010000041.1:23809-26619 GCA_031981225.1 Pararcticibacter sp. | reverse complement strand
GGGTTCTCCGGAAGGGCACGATGTGCTTTCAGATAAAACAGTATATTACCGAAATTAAAAAGACCCAGTATCAGCCCCGAGACAAAATTCACCCAGTTAAATTTAATCTTTCCGGCACTGATGAATAGCAATAAAGTAACTGCCGAAATCACAAAAGCAAGTTGGAAGATAATAAAAAGAGATGTAGTATAGGGCAGTCCTTTATAAACTGCTATCTGCTTAAATAATACATCTATAATACCCATGCCACCAAAAACCATTAAAGGATATATCCATGAAGCCAGTCTCTCAGACTTTCGGGTTCCCTTCTGCCATGGTATAGTACAAATTATTGCTATAAAGCCCAATATAATTCCTCCGAGTTTGATCGTTGACACTTGCTCCCTGAAAAGCAAAAAAGCGGTTAGAAGCGGAATAAAAAGAGACAGTCTCTGTGCAAGATCTGTTCTTACAATGCCTGTGTAACGTACTGACAATCCCAATATCACGAACAGGGAAGGCAACAGTATACCAAGAAGCAGATATATAGTTACCGGCATTGTGGTTACTTGTAAACCGGTCAAACCAGGGCGATAGATTATAAAAGTCAAAAGAGCAGCAACAGGATAATTCCATACCACTGCCTGAGGTATATTTATTTCATATCGTTTTGCAAGCTTTAAAAGAATGGAAACGATTACGCTACAGCAAATACTCAGGAAAACAAAGACCATGTATGATATCCTTTGGCGGTCAAATAGTCATCAAATGTAATCAGAATTTACAGAAAGAAAATAATAAAACAGACTGCCGGTCACGACAGTCTGTAAAGAGCAACCGCTTGCTCTTTCTCTTTGCATTGGAATAGTAATCCTTATTCAGTAGCTATTTACTTAACCAGCTGTTTATCGTCTGTTAATGCCTTTTTCCATACACCCGCAGCTCCAATTAATGCTGCTTCTTCACCAAGCTTTGCTAGTGATACAGGAACACTATTACCAGCTTCCGCAAGCACTTTTTCCGTATGGCTAAGATAAAGCTCAGGCGACTTTGAAATATTGCCACCCAGTACTATTGCTTCGGGATGATTTGCACTGATACATTCATTTAAAAACGCTCCGAGCGTATTTCCAAACTCAACGAACATCGCAGCTACAGTCGGCTCCTGATCCAGACGTTCAAGTAAATGTTTTACGTCTTTTACATCTTCACCCTTTAACTCCTTATATCTCCTGATAAACCATCGTGTAGACAAGTAGTCCTCGGCAATACCATCACGAAATGGCATACGCCATAAATCGGCATCGGTAACCTCACCGTCTTTATACAGCGCAGAGCCTAACCCTGTTCCAAGGGTAAAGCCCATCACAGAATCATACTGCGAATCAAGTGTTCCTAATACTTCTCCCTGTAAAAAGCCACAAGCATCATTCAGTATTTTTATATCGGTGGATTCAATCCCTAAATTCTTTGCCAGTAACTCTTTTATATTTAACCCATAAAGATGTTCGTATTTATCCTGATCCTTAATCCAGCATATACCCTTTTCATAATCAAGGGGTCCCGGCATCGCAATGCCAATTTTGGTGATGACTTCTAAACCGGCTTGTGCAAACGAAGCTTTAATAGCTTCAGACCACGCCGGAATGATTTCTTCAGCCGGCAAATGTGAGTTTACAAACCTGCGCACGTAACTTGCCCGGAAAACCTGTCCCGAAACAATATCGATTAGAGCTGAAGTTATATGCGACCCACCTATATCAATCCCTAATACCAAAGAGTTATTCATTTATAATTTAGTTTAATAATACCGCATAATTAGCACAAACAAATCGTTTTAGCAAATTTATTTTGCATTTGAAGACATATAAAACACAATCTTGCCGCCAGCAACAATCTCATTGTGTTGGATATATTTCCGGTCAAGCGTCTTGCCGTTTAAAACCACTTTCTTCACATATACATTCTTATCACTCTGATTTACCGCTTCAACGGTGAATGTTTTACCACTTTCCAAATGTATATCGGCCGAGCGAACTGACGGACTCCCCAGCCAGTACCGGTCGGAAGCAGGAGCCACAGGATAAAAACCAAGAGAACTGAAAATATACCAGGCGCTCATCTGGCCGCAATCGTCATTACCTCCCAGCCCGGCAGGACCGTTATGATACTGTTTTTTGAGGATCATACGAACCTTCTCCTGTGTCTTCCATGGCTGGTCCGTCCAGTTATACAAATAAGCAACATGATGTGAAGGCTCGTTGCCGTGCACGTAGTTGCCGATTATCCCTTCCCGGGTAATATCCTCGGTTTCTGCAAAGAACTCATCCGGCAGATGCATCGTGAACAGCGAATCAAGATGACTTACAAAACGCTTCTTCCCGCCCATCATATTGATCATCTGCTCAGGGTCGTGTGGCACATAGAGGCTGAAGTTCCAGGTATTCCCTTCAATAAAGCCTTGACCGTCAGTTTTCAGAACGTCAAAGTCTTTTCTGAAAGTCCCATCGCTCATCCTGGGCCGCATAAAACCGATAGAAGCATCATACACATTCTTCCAGTTGCCCGAGCGCTTCACGAATTCGTCGTAGATATCCTGCTTGTTCAACTTTTTCGCCAGTTGAGCAATACACCAATCATCATAAGCATATTCAAGAGTTGACGAAACTGAAGTTCCGTTTTTATCTGCCGGAATATAACCTCTATCTATGTAATCACCGATGCCTTCATAACTACGATGACGAGCAGTGGCAACGCATGCATCAAGCGCCTTCTGTGCATCCCCTTTATACGTGCCTTTAATGATAGCATCAGCAATAACCGAGACACTG
>DALYUO010000041.1:21301-23799 GCA_031981225.1 Pararcticibacter sp. | reverse complement strand
ATACACCAGTTATCGTTAGCATAGTGCGACCAGACAGGGAGCATCTTAAGTGCACTCTGATCGTAATGGGCTATCATAGAACTTACTATATCGGCATTTCTTGAAGGATTGACGATATTGAGATAAGGATGAAAGGCCCGGAACGTGTCCCAAAGCGACAGCGAAGTATAGTTTGTAAATCCTTCGGCTTTATGCACATTCTGATCAAGTCCCTTATACTCGCCGTTAACATCCATATAGACTGTTGGCATCAGAGCAGCATGGTACATGGCCGTATAAAAGTTGACGAGTTCCTCCCTGTTGTTCCCTTTTATGCTGATCTTCGAAAGTTCTTTTCTCCATAGCTCCTGCCCTTCTCTCTTAACTCGCTCAAAATCCCAGTGAGGGATCTCCGCTGTCATATTCTCAAGCGCATTTCTTGTGCTTACAGGAGACAGCGCAAATTTTATCTTTATTTTTTCCTGATCTCCGGTTTTAAAATCGAAATACAGCCTCATCTGTCTGCCGGCGAGATCCGGAAAGTTCTTTGTCTGGTCAAACTTTCTCCAGAAGCCTTTATAAACCTGTCCCTTCGAATAATCCTTCATCCCATATTGAGTGAACGGCTTTGAGAAGGTCATAGCAAAGTACACAGTACGGGTTCTGGCCCAGCCATAGGTCTGACGAAAACCCGTAACCAGCGTGTCGTTTTCTACACGCACAAAAGTCCAAACGTTCTTGTCATCGTAATTATAGATCCCAGCCATTAAGTCGAGAATAATATGCGACTCATCCGATTTAGGAAAAGTATACTGATGAAAACCGGTCCGCATACTCGTGGTAAGCTCTGCCAGAATACCATGGTCATCCAACTTTACCTTGTAATAGTTCGCTTCTGCTGTTTCGTTAGCATGCGAATAAGCAGAGCGGTAGCCGCCCCTGGGATTGTTTTCGGTCCCCGGATTAAGCTGCAGTTTCCCTGTAGTCGGCATGATCAGAAAATCGCCCAGATCCGAATGCCCGGTACCACTGAAATGGGTATGGCTGAACCCAACAATCGTAGGATCGTCATACTGATAGCCTGCACAATATTTGTAGACCTCCTTATTATACTTCCCATTCATCTCGTACGGAATCGTATCAGTATCAGGGCTTAGCTGGACGGCCCCGAAAGGAACCGTAGCCCCCGGGAATGTATGCCCCATTTTTTCTGTTCCGATAATGGGTTTGACATATTGAATCAGATCAGCATCAGTTCTTGTCTGACTATAAGCAGAAATAGTAAATGTTGCTGATAGGGCAAGGGCAAAAATCTTCCTCATATTTATTTATCTACTTGTGAAATCCACTGTTCTTTTATCCCCCAATTCTTAACAGGAGTTGCTGAAGCCTCAAATACGATAGTGCCGCCTGACATTACCTCATCGTGAGTAATATAATTGCGATTTAATTCTTTTCCGTTTAAAATAACTTTACTGATGTACCTGTTACCGGGCGAATAATTCTCAATCTTAATCGTAAAGGGTTTCCGGCCAGGCCATGAAAACTGCACCGATTGAAAAAGAGGCAGATTCAGGTAATAAACCGGCCAACCTACACATGCAGGCGAAAACCCGCAGGCAGCGAAAACATACCATGCCGACATCGCGCCAGCATCATCATCCATGGTCCGGATATAAGCAGCCGGTTCGTTTTTATAAATAACGTCAACAAACGGATCAATCCCGCGGCTATTATCATTGAAATAGTATTGTACAACTGTATCTGCGGCGAGCTGGTGCATTAATGCCTGAGATTTCCACGGCTCAGGTGATGCATTATACATAAGAGGTACCTGCAAATCCGGCTCATTGGCATGATTGTAATAGTCGTTCTCAAAAAAACGATCAAGCTGACTCGTATATTCACTGCTTCCGCCGGCCAGTTCAATCAGTCCTTTTACGTCAAAAGGAACAAACCAGCGGTATTGCCAGATAGTGCCCTGATACAGTCCTCTAGCCTGCATTCTGTCAACATCAGACTTAGACAGATCCTTAAAATCCTTGTTCCAGTATTCTTTATACTGCAGGGCCTTTTGCCTGTACTTCTCGCTAAGTTCTTTCTTTTTCAGTATTCCAAGAATCTCAGAAAGCGCCCACACATCATAACTCGACTCAAGAGCCTTGTCAGGACGGGAGAAATCGAGCCCATCGACCTCCTTTATAAGGGAATCGATGATTTTCGAAAATTCAATCTTGTACCCCTTGCGGTGAGCATCGAGCAGAACAACAATTGTGTGCTCGGTCCTTACAGTGTTGGAAGGTTCATTTTGAGTAGCATAGTCTTTCTTTCCAAAGCGATAAAGATCAGCAAGAGAGGCTGAAATTCCCTTGTATCGCTCAGGCCATGCGATAGAAAGAAGAGGAAGCTGCGTCCGGTAGTTATCCCAAACAGCCCAACCATTATATCTTATTTCAGATGAGCGTTGTTCTGTTCCGTTTGTTCCCCTGTAAGTTCCATCCTTCTCCGAAATAACATAA
>DALYUO010000041.1:12380-21291 GCA_031981225.1 Pararcticibacter sp. | reverse complement strand
GAGTAAAACAGCTTTTCACGTTCGGGCTCCCCTTTCACCTTAATTGCATTCAGCAACGAGTTCCAGTCATTCGCACTCTGCTGCTTTAAGGCCGCAAAGCTATCAGCAAAAAGAGAAGCTTTCGCGTAGTCTATACTTACTGAAGATAAGGCTATCTTAATTTCAGCGTTCCTCATTTCAGACTTTAGCTTGCCAAGAAGCTTATGGTTCCCGCGGTCCTCTAATTCTATTCCTTTATTAAACTCTGCAAAGTAATAGAGCCTGTACTTACCTGCCGAACAGGTGGTTTTTGCATCCACCCATCCGCTTAGGGTATTCCCTTCAATACGATGTTCCTCATTTACAAAACCATTGGACAAGCTATGCCTCAAATCGATAAAAAAACCTTTTTCACCTTCAGGAAATTGGTACTGATGCATCCCCGACTTCTGATATACCGACAGCTCTGCTTTTATCATATTCGTAAAAGACACGCTGTAAAATCCAGGGGAAGCGGATTGAGTGCTTTTTATAAGTTCAGCCTCCGGCTCCTGTCCCAGAAATGGTTTTATCAAAATAAGACCCCCGCTTCCGGTACAACCTACGCCTTCAAAACGGTTATGTGTAAACCCTAAAAACTTTTTCGCATTGTATTCGTAGCCGGTGTGAGTATTGGGATAGGTTTGGGGGCCGATACTCAGCATACTAAAAGGATAAGAAGCTGCCGGCGACATCTGTCCGTGATCGCCCGAAGTACCAAGAAAAACATTTACAAGAGAAGCTGCGTCCTGTTGTAAGTTATTCTTAACCGGCTGGGCTGAAAGGTAGCCTGTTGGACAAATAAAAAACAGGCATAGCGCAAAAAGAAACGCTATGCCTGTTAAAGTACTATTTATTCTTATCATTGGAGAACGAATAAGGATAATCCGCTTTATTTATTCCCCTCTTTTCGTTCGGAGCAGCCGACATGTTATAGTTCATAACGGCACCTTTCTGAAGTTCTGAATGGCTGAACCAGTTTTTGCTATACGGTTTTCCATTAAGCATAAGGCTGTTCACATAACGGTTAGCATCGCTGTTATTAGGAGCATTGATTACGATCTGCTTCCCGTTCTCAAGCTTAAGTGTTGCTTTCTTAAATAAAGGAGCACCAAGTACATATTGATCAACTCCCGGGGTAACAGGGTAAAACCCTAAAGCCGAAAAGATATACCACGCAGATGTCTGACCATTGTCTTCATCTCCGCAGTAACCATCGGGAGTAGCCCTGTACATGCGGTTCATCGTTTCACGGGCCCAGTACTGGGTTTTCCACGGTGCTCCGGCATAGTTATAAAGATAGATCATGTGTTGTATTGGCTGGTTACCATGAGCATACTGACCCATGTTGGCAATCTGCATTTCCCTTATCTCGTGAATAACACCGCCATAGCCACTTTCATCAAAGATCGGAGGAAGTGAAAATACGGAATCAAGTTTCATCACAAACTTTTTCTCACCACCCATTAAATCGGCAAGCCCCTGTACATCCTGAAATACCGACCAGGAGTAGTGCCAGCTGTTTCCTTCTGTGAAGGCATCACCCCACTTAAATGGATTGAAAGGCGTCTGGAAACTTCCGTCTTTCTTCTTCGCCCGCATTAATCCGGTAGACGGATCAAAAAGATTGCGATAATTCTGACTCCTCTTCGCATATACATCGATCTCAGATTTTGGCTTACCAAGAGCTTTACCAAGCTGATAGATGGCAAAATCGTCGTATGCATATTCAAGAGTCCGTGCAGCATTCTCATTGATATTAACGTCATAAGGAACATAACCAAGCTTATTATAATACTCAACACCCTTACGACCTACAGCAGTAATCGGACCTTCGTTATTTGCTCCATGAATTAAAGCTTCGTACAATGTATTAATGTCATATCCCCTCAAACCTTTGATATAAGCATCGGCAACTACAGAGGCCGAGTTATTGCCAATCATTATATCAGCATAACCAGGGCTCGACCATTCAGGAAGCCATCCTCCTTCTTTATAATCATTAATAAGCCCTTCCTGCATTTCTTTATTGATAGAAGGATACATCAGGTTCAGGAACGGATATAAAGCCCGGAAAGTATCCCAGAAGCCGGTTCCAGCAAACATATATCCGGGAAGTGTCTTTCCATTATACGGACTGTAATGAACGATCTTGTTGCTGGCATCAAGTTCATACATTTTATGAGGGAAGAAAAGTGTCCGGTACAAGCATGAATAGAATGTGCGTACCTGATCTACAGACCCACCCTCTACAGTTATAGCACTCAGCCGCTTATTCCATAATGCTTTAGCCTTAGCCATCGTAGCATCGAAGCTGTCATTCGCCAGTTCTCTTTTCAGGTTTAATTCAGCCTGATCAATACTAATAAAGGACGAAGCAACTTTCAGGTTCACTTTTTCACCTTTGACTGTCTTAAAGCCGATAATAGCGCCTGCGTGTCCAGCCTGCAACTCAAGCTCATCTTTCAACGTTTTTGAATCCCAGCTTTTGCTGATACTGAAGGCCTTATCAATATAAATTACAAAATAGTTCTTAAAGTTCGGCAATGGTCCCCGGCTATAACGGGTTGAGTATCCTACAATCTTCCTCTCTGAGGGTATGATCTTAATATAAGACCCTTTATCAAAAGCATCTACAACGATGAATGAACTATCGGCCTTGGGAAAAGTAAATCTGAACTGAGCAGCACGTTCAGTTGGTGTTAATTCTGTAGTTACGTCGGCATCGGCCAGATAAACACTGTAATAATACGGCTTTGATACTTCCGCTTTATGCGAAAACCAACTGGCTCTCTCGTCTTGCGTAAATTTCATCTTACCCGTTACCGGCATGATTGAAAATTGTCCATAATCGTTCATCCACGGCGAAGGCTGATGAGTTTGCTTGAAGCCTTTGATCTTTTCAGCATCATAGGTATAGGCCCAGCCATCACCCATATTGCCGGTTTGTGGAGTCCAGAAATTCATTCCCCACGGCACAGCGACTGCAGGATAAGTGTTTCCATTTGACAGGCTCGGCTTTGAAGCTGTTCCCATTAATGGATTAACATATTCTACCGGATCGGTTACCTGATTAACAGTTTGCGCTGCCAGCCTGAATGAAGCACAGATCAGGAGCGTCGTTAGGAGTTTTTTGGTCATTTTTATCAAGTTTAACGAATACAAGTGTGTGTTGTATATAATTTATAATCAGCAATTTTTATCTACGATTGACTTTCCGCATATTTACTCCACAGTTCATCGAGTGTGCGGCCTGTGTATTGTCTCCATAATTCATCTGAATACGTATGGTCACGCAAGTGCTTGTCCATATTCTTCACCACCCCTCTGTGGCCAGCAGCTTCAAGCCAGTCTAAAAACTTCGCTGTGATACGATAACTGTTTTCATAACTCTGCCCCACTTTATAATCAGGTAAAAACCAGTTGGCACCTGCATTATCCACGCCGAATTTATGACGTACGTAATCTGCAATACCCTCGGTAAGCCACCCCGGACCGTTGGTATTTCCGTAGTCCTGCACAATATGCATCACCTCATGCGTTACAACGTCTATATCTTCCGGATGAAGTTTAAGCCATCGCGAACTGAATGTTACTTTACCATCAGATGTCGCAGCTACCCCCTGATAATTGGTATCGACTATAAAGACCACTTCCTTAAGTGCCTTTTTATTAAATTCTCTTACCAGTTTAGGATAAACGTTGTAAAAAGTCTCTATCATTCTTTTCCTTAATACAGGATCGAGATTTTTATCCTGGGATATAAAGGTTAAGCTATAGCCTTTCTCTTTGAAAGTTTCGGATTGTTGCCCAAAGGCTATATCGCCTGAAAAAGCGTAGAGAAGCAACATGATCATTGCAAATCCTTTCTTTAAAGATTTCAGAACGAAAACCTGATTTTTCATAGCAAGGGGTTCAAGCGGCATAATTAATACACAAATATATTAAAAACGATTTAGCAACCTAACTTTTTAACAGTGTAAAGAAAAAGTGACTAGTTACCTTATTTCTTTGAACAGATAAAAAAAGCCGCCATACGGCAGCTTCCTTTATCTGTTATTTGTATTAATTCTTTTTGTCTGCGAGTGTTTTCTCAAGCATCTTAATGAAATAACCTCCAACTACACTCCGTGCCTGGAATCCTACCATCTTTCCATTGGTTGTTTCATGCCAGTCGCTGATCGGCACTCTGGAAGAAGTTTGTGTAGCAAACTTGTACATTGGGCTCATTATTGCCTCAAAATCCTTCTGATTGTCAGCAAGCACCGAAGTCCATATTACCCAGTCCGATTTTGTGTAGCTTTTACGGCTGTCAAGAGGCAAGCCAAATGCATTCTGCTTCGTAAGGTAATATTTCACTTCTTTAGCGTATACCTCTTTAGGAAACAGGTTTAAGCCTAACAATTTATCCCATACAAGATTGTACTTCTGACTCCATGTACCTTTCTTTTCAAATACCAGGGTATAGTGGTCTCCGTCATCCGCAAGCTGCTGCCATTTGGCCACCATCTGTTTTGCACTGTTTCTGAATTTCTCTGCTGTCTCCTTTTCTCCTAATTCTTCGGCAAGCATGGCATAACATCCAATACCGACGATCGCTTTCACCGAAAGGTTTGTATTCCTCGCCAAATGACCTGCAAAGTCGTCTGTGCAAAGCTGATTGGCTGGATCAAATCCTTCTTTTAACAGGTAATCAGCCCAAACCGAAAGTGTCTGCCAATGTTTCTTTGCATATTCTGCGTTACCTTCAGCTTTTGCTATAGCTGCAGTTAAGATGATCATGTTCCCGGATTCCTCCACCGGCATGTCTTCACCATAAGTTTGTCCATTAGCAAGCGGATATGTCCCCAGGTCGTGTGCTGCAAAAGGCTTCTTCCATTTTCCGCTTTCGCTGTAATAGAAAATACCGTTTAACATCCCTTTCAGCAGATCTGGATTATAGATCAGGAATAAAGGTGCTGAAGGATAGGTTACATCCACTGTATTAATCGACCCATTGCTGTAGTTTTCTTTAGACAGGAACAGGATATCGCCCTGGGGACTTTTAACCAGTTTATGCGCAGCAATACTCTGACGATAGCCTATTTTGCATAAAGCGGCATATTTCTCTCCGCCGGCTTTCACAGCGTCACTATACATTCTCTTGTCAAATGCATCACATTTACTCAGAACGCTCTTGTATTCTGTAGCGGCAAGCGCCATTTGCTTTTCGATTGTTTGATTGCCGTCCTGATTCCACCATGGACGAAGGTTCTGACCGAAGTATTGTACTGAATAAATATCATCATAACCCAGCATGATATACTGCTCTTTTGCCACATTCCCAACTTTTCCGAAAGGAAGAACAGTACTCAGTGTCAGATGTGCTCCGGATGTCACTGATGTTCCCGCAGCTTTGCCAGACCTAAATATGGAAACGGCCTCCTCCGGGCGACTTACATACTGCTGTACTGCCTGAGCTGACGGAGCAGCAACATACATATATCCCCAGTCTATCCGCAGGTCATCTCCCCTTTTCTGCAACACCGGCTGACTTTTAGTCCCTGCTTTCAAAATTGACAAATTATTGGTACTGTACTGTTGCACAGAAACCGCCTGGGCCTGAGTATTTACAGCAATATCGGTTGAAGCTCCCATGTATACCTTCACTGTGTGAGGTGCTCCGTCATTCGATTTAACCTTATATGTAATATAAGACACCGGCCGCGACAGCAGGTTCAAGTCGTCCATTAACAAAGGTGAGGTAAAGGTCACAGTCAGATCGGCTTTCCCGCAACCGAAGGTATAAGTTGTCTGAGTCGCTGTAATATTTACACTTTTTTGAGTCGCGGTTGCAATAGCACTCAGGTTTGCGGCAACTTTCTCTTTTACAATACCAACATCCAGCCATTGTCCGCCTGCTGTATTAGCGATATGAATAGCCAGTACATTTTCACCTTTCTTAATTGCCTTAGCCGCCGCGTTCGCTATGTCAATATACTCAAACTTGCTGTTCCAGCCTGTTTTCTCATAAATCTTTCGTCCGTTCAAATACACCTCCACGTTGTCGTCATGATAGATCTTCAGGTAGAGACTGCCCAAGTTTGCTTCGTTTATTGAAAATTTCCTTCTCATCCAAAGATCTTTGCTTGTCCATCTGGTTTGCGCATCCTTGTTATCCCCGAAGTCGCCTGCTCCCGTTTTCCAGTCGCTGTCATTGAATTGAAGAGAATTCCATCCTTGTCCGGGATCAAGTTCTGTGTACCTGCTGCTATAGTTCTCTTCATCTGATGCAGCCAGAATACTCTGATAATACTTTTCATCCTGTCCCAAAAAACGATATGCCTTGCCATCCACCTGGATGAGGCCCGTTAACGAATGATCTGTTCCTGTCCAGTGTTTAGTTGGCGATGCAGTTAACTGATCACTGAATGACCAGATGCTGAAGTATGGATCATGTGTGATCAACGGATAGGCAGGGGCCTTCTGTCCCTGAGCTAAAGAGACCGATACAGTACAGCACAATAGCAAAAAGCTACAGACCTGTAATAGCGTGTGTTTGAATTGGTTCATTAATATTTATCTGTTAAGTGTTTACAAAAATTGCGGGCGTAAAGAAACTGACAATCTGGAATCCCTACGGTAAAACCCTTTCATTAATATTGGCTTGTCTACTAATTGCAGATCATTTCACTGAATACTCTGCACTGCAAATAAATCGTTTTTTACTTACTTAAATTCTTAAAATCCTATCACAATTTCTACAATTGTTCTCACTATACATTTACCAGGTAAACCTCACATCGACACCGTCGGGACTGTTCTCAAAACTCAGATAAGATGTATGAGACAATGGATCCCACGACACTTTCACCGGAGAAATCTTCACGCCTGTAGGGTCTGTTAACAACGTCTCTTTAGGGGCCGATGGCAGCAGAACGCGCATACTGTTGGTTGTTTTAGCCGGACTCTTGCAAGTAAAAGAATAGGCACTACTACCAACAGTCTCATTGTCAATCCTCGAAGCAGACGCCAGAACCTGCGGCTTCTTTTTGTTTTTTACCCGGCTTACGTTATACAAAAAGGCCTGTTGTCCGGGCTTTATTATCTTTTCAGAAAGAACCGGCAGCTCGGGATCAAATAAGTCAATAACTATATCTTTTAAAATATATGGCTTGTCGTTTACACTTTCATTTAAAACTGCCACTAAATCGTAGTTCCCTCTTTTTAAATAGAAGTTATTTTTAAAGGTCAGAGTCCCTGCCTTTGCTTTCTGTTCATACATTCTTTTAACAACATCGATCAGCTTTTCGTCTCCGCCCGCTTTCATCACGTATTCTTTAGGATCGGAACGCAACACATAAACGGTTCCTTTTCCCCAGGAATATTCCCCTTCTTTGGGTGACATACCAATATTCATTTTTGCGAACAGATGGTCTGATGGAGCTTCATATTTATTGTCCCCTGTATTCCACCACTCCTTGACCGTCTGGTATGGATCATTATCCCGGCTGCTGTAAACCAGTACGCCGCCATCTTTTACCCAGGCTGCAATAAAACTATGTCCCTCTGGCGACAAAGGTTTCATATTGGAATAGGTCATCAGCAAAACCTTAGTTGCTTTAAGTGATTCCTTATATGCTACATTCTCTAAATGAACCGTCTTTACAGGAATGCCCCTCTTTAAAAAGGGAAGCGCCTGTCCATAAAAGTTCGACAGCTGGGGATCGTCATAGCCTGCGTGAACCGGGAACCTTTGAAACATGAGCGAATTAGCCATGAGTACACTGATACCTTCCGGTCCCGTAACTTTGTTATCAGAAACGGGGATATCATTCAGCGTATTAATCATTACCTGCATCTGGGTAGAATAATGTCTCGGTATCCTTTCCCTCACATTACTATTTTTGCTGGTACGATATAACCCTTCGTAAATACGGTCAGGCCAGGGCATAACCTCATAATCTGCAATTTTAGGATAGAGAAGCTGGGCCGTAAATGTTGCTTCATAATTTTTCTTGTAGTCAACCCAGTCCCTTGACCGGTCTTCAATAGGGTCTGTAAGAAAAAACATTTTGCGTCCTGTCGGCGCTGTCATCGATTCCATAGAACCATATTCAAGAAAGGCTGTCTCAAATACCCTTTCTCGCTCCGATCCATTGAAATAATTAGGCTCACGCGAAGTACCGGTCCAAACCTGCGCAATATATCCATCTACACAATCCAGTGAAGCTAGACTTGCTTCGGGACTAACTATCATCCATTGCGAATAATTTACCAGCGAATGAGTCGGAACATAGCAGCGGACATTCATACCCTTACTTTTCCCATACTCTTTTGCATAAGTAAACACTTCTTTCAGAGCGTTATAGTATAACTGGTATTTAAGCTTATTAGACAAGTAAGTATTCTCCGGCGATTCATGCTGCGGACGCCAGTCATACCCGTAGTACTTTTTCCATTCTCTTTTAAAAGCATCGCTATAACCCGCCCTCGCCCAGAATTCCGGTTCTTCCATGTAAATCGCATCAATGCCTGCATCAATTACTCTTTTAACATGTCGCTCTTTCATGTACTTCAGAAAGTTATCTGTAGGAACAATATAAGGAACCATTCGGCCATGCCAGATGGTATCACCGTTTACCTGTACCTGTCCCTCATCCAGATGCCATTTACCATCCCACTGCCCTGTGAAATAATCCTGGTATTCTCCCCAGGCAATTCCCGTCATAAAATGGGCAGTATACCCTTTGTCACGCCATGATTGCACGCGTTCCTCAAAAGTCCTGCCTTTTACTTTATCCGATGGATTACCTCCCACGCCATAGACAATGGCCACATCAGCCCGTATATCTGTTACCGGCTTCCATTGTTGTGATGTTTGAAAAGCCGTTTTTTCCCGCTTCTTTCCTTT
>DALYUO010000041.1:11829-12370 GCA_031981225.1 Pararcticibacter sp. | reverse complement strand
CCTCCATCATCTGGATTCTTCATAAATACAAACAGTGCGGCAATAGGCAAAATAAAATAGAATGCAGTTCTCCTGTACATAACTGGTTTTTAAAGATCTTGCTTCCACTTTTAGTTTTCACAGAACAACAAGATCAGGTCAAAGGATCAAAGATAATTATAAAAACGTTTTAGCAACACAGTAATTAAATCATATTAGGGATGGATTAATCGTCTAACCGCTTATTTACAATATTTACTCCGGCACGATCCAATACAACTTTAAATTAACGCATCTCAGACCAGAAATGATGTTAACAATACATTAACAAATATAATCCAAAACGATTTAGCTATTGAAGTTAAAAATATGTATCGTTGTACTCTCGTTTATTCCTAAATGCTCAATATCATGTTAAAAAAGTTTTCTCAACTTACATTGTTCCTGTCAATCATCTCTTTTGGATTGAAGGCTCAACAATCTGAAAAACTCACTTCTTATGTAAATCCATTTATTGGAACAGGAGCAGTTGATCAGTCAAGCCTCTCAGGAAGCAACTTTC
>DALYUO010000041.1:6901-11819 GCA_031981225.1 Pararcticibacter sp. | reverse complement strand
TCCAGGCGCCACTGTGCCCTTCGGATTCGTTCAGTTAAGCCCCGATACGCAGGATAACCCTGACAATCCGGCTTCAGGCTACGACTACAACGATAAAACAATTGTCGGGTTCAGCCATACTCACTTAAGTGGTACAGGCGTCGCCGACTTGTTCGATATCCTTTTTATGCCGACTACCGGAGATGTAAAAACTGTTCCCGGCGAGGCCGATAAACCACGCAGCGGCTACCGGTCGCGTTTTTCGCACGACCAGGAATCAGCAAAACCCGGATACTATCAGGTGAGGCTACAGGACTACAATATTAACGCCGAAGTTACATCGACAGAACACGCCGGATTTCACAGGTACACCTTCCCTGCAAACACACGGTCTCATCTGGTTATTGATCTTAATCATTCCCTTAATAAAAAGCGTAATTACTGGTCATGCAAGATCATCGGCGCAGAACTGCGAATGGTCGATAACAAAACTATTGAGGGTTACAGAATACTTACAGGATGGGCAAAACTTCGAAAAATTTACTTCAGAGCTGAGTTTTCCAGACCAATTACCAGCCATCAGATGCTGAATGGGTCGCACGTATACAACAATGAGCCGATTGTAAACGGCACCAACATCAAATCTGTTTTGAACTTTGACGGAAATGACAATCAGCCCCTTTTAGTAAAGGTAGGCCTTTCTCCGGTGAGCGTTGAGAATGCCCGCATGAATCTCGACCAGGAAATTTCAGGATGGGATTTCGACAAAGTAGCAAAAGAGGCAGAAGACAAATGGGAACAGGAGCTGGAAAAGATCCATATTGAAGGCTCAAAAGAACAAAAACAGATCTTCTATACCGGACTGTACCATGCCTTTACCCAACCCAATAATATGGCCGATGTCAACGGTGAATACCAGGCAAGCGACTTCACCATCCGTAAGGCCGATGACAAAAAGCACTATTCTACATTCTCGCTTTGGGATACTTATAGGGCAGCACATCCTTTATATACTTTAATTCAACCCGAACGTACCGCTGATTTTATAAACAGCATGTTCAGGCAATACGACACATATGGATACCTTCCCATCTGGCAGCTTTGGGGCGACGAAAATTACTGTATGATCGGCAATCATGCCATTCCTGTGATTGTTGATGCGGCGTTAAAAGGACTCAAAGGATTCGATATCAACAAAGCGTATGAAGCTGTAAAAGGATCCTCAGTCAGAACCCATCCCGGTTCTCCTTTTGACCTCTGGAACAAATATCAATTCATGCCCGAAAACAAGCAGTCTCAGTCTGTTTCGATCACCCTGGAAATGGCGTATGACGACTGGTGTGTGGCACAGTTAGCTAAGAAGCTTAACAAAACTGAAGACTATGATTATTTCATGAAGAGATCTCAGTACTATAAGAACCTTTATGATACTGAAACGGGTTTCTTCCGCGCTAAAAACGACGACGGCAAGTGGGTATCACCCTTTAATCCTCTTCAATATGGCGGAAACGGAGGCAATCCATATACTGAAGGTAATGCCTGGCAGTATTTCTGGTATGTTCCACAGGACGTAAATGGCTTGATCAAGCTTGTTGGTGGCGACAAGGCCTTCACTGAAAAGCTCGATAAATTTTTCACTCTGAAAGACTTGCCCGGAGAAGTAAACGGAAACGCGTCAGGTTTTATCGGCCAGTATGCCCATGGTAATGAACCTAGCCACCACGCTGCTTATCTTTACAACTACGCCGGCCAGCCTTGGAAAACTCAGGCTTATGTTGCTCAGGTATTAAATGAACTTTATAACAACTCCTCTTCGGGATACTCTGGAAATGAAGATTGCGGACAAATGAGTTCATGGTATATTTTCAGCGCCATGGGATTCTATCCCGTCAATCCGGCAAACAGCGTTTATGCCATAGGATCACCTGTTTTGCCAAAGGCAGTTATTCATCTTTCAGAAGGCAGGGACTTTACTGTTGTTACTAAAAACCCTTCAAAGAAGAACGTGTATATACAATCAGTAAAGCTAAACGGAAAGTCATACAATAAAACCTACATAACACATCAGGATATTGTAAAAGGAGGACGTCTTGAATTTACTATGGGCCCGCAACCCAATAAAAAATGGGGCGTAAGTACCGGCGCAAGACCATTGGATAGCGCTTTAATTAATTAAATATTGTTAATAAAAGGGGGTTGAAATAACGATTATTTCAACCCCCTTTTTAATCAATGTCCTGACGACAGCCAATCTGCGGTCTTTCAATCCTGTTCTATATTGCAGGAGATTCAGAATAGTCCTTCCAAAGCTCATCAATAGTTTTGCCGGTTTCCTTCATCCAGAATCCATCGGTGTAAGTTCCCTTTCTCATAACATTGTCCAGTTTCTTTACCAGCTTCTTATTCCCATTTTTTTCGAGCCAGTAAAAGAAGCGGGCGGTGACGCGATAGGCGTCAGTATAGGATTGTTTACTGTTATACTCCGGCAGCTTCCAGTTGGCAGCTGCATTACTTACGCCCATCGTAAAACGTACATAATCAGCAATGCCTTCAGTGATCCAGCCTGGCCCGGTATGCCCTGGGTAACTTTGAACGAGGTGCATTACTTCATGAGTAACCACATCTATATCATTCGGATTCTTTCTGAACCATTCAGGATTGAAGCGAACGATACCACCTCCAGCTGCTGCAACTCCATCATACTCGGGATCAAAAAAGAATATAACTTTCTGTATCGTCTTCTTATTATATTTTATTGCTTCCTGTGGGTAAACAGTAAAAAACGTTGTAACCAGACGGTTTTTCAGTTCCGGATTTAGATCTGGTGATTTATCAATAAAGATCAGTGAATACTTACCTTCCTTTATGGTATCCACTGACGTTACGGAGGTCAAGTCAATATCGTTCCAGTTTCTCTGTGCCTTGCTGTTTGATGTTAAAAACAATGAAAGAGGAAAAGCAATCAACAATAATTTTTTAAGCATAAATAGTATTAAGTTTCAATCGTGTTCAAAGCAGAAGTAAAAGTCAAACGTCTAAAAGACCGCAGAGGCCTGCGGCCTTTCAGCTATTAATAGTATTCGATTACCCGCCATTCGCTCATTTGGAACAAGCTAGAGCCATTGTTGGCTTCTAGTACAATTCGATAGTAAGTGTAAGGTTGCTCGTTATCAACTTCAAACCGGCGGGTAAATGTTCTGCCGCTAAATAACTGATCCACGCGCCTGTCAATGACAGTCCAATCGGTCCCATTATTAGAAGCCTCGAATCGCCAGGTTTTTGGATCTCGGGATTCGGCATCATTTCCGGAAGTAAAGGTATAAGCACCAATAGGTTTCGCAACGGGAAATCTTAACCTAAACCATATGCCGGGGGCATAAGTTTGGGTCAGGTATTTAGTTAGCAAATCGCCATCTACCAGTTTCGGTGAGCCTTCGCCGGCCCCTGCACCGCCGTCATTCTCGTTACTTACTGTTAGGGCT
This sequence comes from Pararcticibacter sp., assembly GCA_031981225.1. Taxonomy (GTDB): domain Bacteria; phylum Bacteroidota; class Bacteroidia; order Sphingobacteriales; family Sphingobacteriaceae; genus Arcticibacter. The sequence goes on along the minus strand of DALYUO010000041.1, from coordinate 8,358 downwards.
GCCTGTTTAGTGATATCGCGTTCACGACGAACTAACGAATCAATACGAAAATAGGCAATTGAAAGGTTGGGATCAGCCGTTCCCCCGCTCGCGCTGATCATCCTGACTGGTATCATGTAGGGCTGACCTCGCTCCATCTCTTTTGCAGTTACTATTATTTTTAACGGATCTGAGTCTACTTCTCCACTCCTGATCGTGCTATTCAGGCCGGTAATCGTATAGGAGGATTGAGGGAATGGAATAAAATCCGTCCCGTTCTTCTGGTTATATTCCGCTATCAGACTTTCATCTACCTGAAAAGAAACAGCTATATCCGAAGCCGGCTTTTGCAATCCACCATAGGATGCTCCAAAATTAATATCCTGGACGCTATCAATGTCAAACAGTGTCACACTTGCCCGGTCCTGATAGGCTTGTGCCATATAGATCGTGCCTTCATTCTCTACAGGATACTCAACGTCTTTAATACACCCGCTGCCAAAAGTCATTAACAAAACGGACAGCAGTACCAGGTGATGGTTAATCTTTTTGATCATATACATTCTCATTCTGATTATCATTTACAATATTCTATCTTTTGCAGATAAATGTTTATATCATCCCGCATTTACCAACCGGGGTTTTGAACCATGAGATCGTCCTTGAGTATTTCATCATTGGGTATAGGCCAGAGATAATCACGTTGTCTGAAAATCCGGTTCTCAATGAGAGTCTTCTCATAAAACGCGTTTCCATCTGCAAACATATTCATGCCATAGATTTCTCCGGCAAACTCACCCAGGGCAGTCTTCCATCGCCGGCAATCAAAGTAGCGCGCATTTTCAAAGGCCAGCTCAACCTGTCTTTCTTTACGGATAGCTGTCCTCATTGCCGCCTGACCTGCAGGTATCGGTAAGGCACCCGCTCCATCTCCATAAAGAGGGATGCCGGCTCGCTGACGTATCAGGTTAAGATATTTTAGAATATCCGCATTGCCTGGATTATACTCATTCAATGCCTCCGCATAGTCGAGGTAAATCTGCGCCAGGCGGAGTTGAACACCACCCCGATCGTTGCTGTTACCCACCACGTTCTTTCTCACAATATAGCCTGTCGGAGATACATCGGATGTACTCTGCTTCCTGCCTGAGTTTCCCGAGAGTTCCATGACCGTAACCACCTCACTTGTATTCGACCCCTGATATAACCAGTAACTTCTGTTGTAAGTAATCCCCACATAAAAACGCGGCTCCCTGTTAACCCACTGATTATAGGTACTACGCGCCTTTGTGTCAAAAGGGGCTTTAAAATCAGAAAATCCGGTGGATTGGTAGCCCGAACCTGCGTCTCCTATTGAGCGCCCGTTGGCCATGAAGTAGGCATCAACCATCTTTTGGGTGGCTCCAAGCGCTCCCGCACCTTGCACAGCTGTTGTATAGCCTACATGCTTAGGCGTTTTATCATACTCAGAACGGTTC
>DALYUO010000041.1:5650-6891 GCA_031981225.1 Pararcticibacter sp. | reverse complement strand
TCGGACGGGCAAAGATCCATTCCTTATTCCATTCTACCGTCATTACATTCCTGGTCGACAGGTAAGCCCGCATGAAAGGATCTGTGGTATTGGCCTCCACGTAAAGATCGTAAGTGCCCGGAACAAAAAGATCCAGAAACTCCTTGGCTGCGTCAGCAGCATCCTTCCATTTGTTGACGTTGTACGTTTGACTTATAAGTTGCGTGCCGTCTTTGTTTACTAATCCCTCCATATCGGTATTTCCATTAAACAGCGGACTAGCTTTTAACATCAATGCTTCTACCTTAAATGCCTTTACCATTCCCTTGGTAATCCTGCCTCCTTCATTGTCCACAGGATTTAACGGTAAATCATTATATGCCAGGTCAAGCTCGCTTGCAACGAAATCAATACACTCGTCAAAGGTACTTCTGGCAAGAAGAACCTCGCTCACAGGCGCATCTACTTCAAAAACAGTGTTTACCAATGGAACCGGACCGTACATGCGTACCAGCCAGAAATAGTACATAGCCCGCAGTGCCCTTGCCTCGGCCTTATACCTTGTTTTCATTGCATCATTTAGTTCCGCCGGATTGGCATCATCTATTTTATTGATAAAATCTGTAGCATTACGGATTGCTTTATAAAAATCACCCCATCTGCCCGACACTGTGCCGTCAGTAGTGGACCAGGTACTCTTGTTGAGATTATTGGCATAATTGAAATCCCAATTGTACTTTGCCTCGTCAGATGCTGCCGTCCAGGGACCCGACATTTGCTCTCCCAGGCGCTGTGAGAGTTCATTTGGGACAGTCGAATAGATTTGCGCGAGGTACTCATCTACATATTGCTTGGATTTAAAGATATCATCTATCGTTAAAGCGTCATCCGGAATCTGATCGAGGAAGTTCGAACAGCCACTGCCGGAAACGAGAAGTCCGCCGGCAAGTATTATAGCTAATATTTTTGTTTTCATGTAAGTCTTTTTTACTGATCTCCGTTACCTATCTTTCTATGTTATTACTCTAATATGCTTAGAAGTTAGCCTGTACTCCAATAGAATACGTCCTTGTATTGGGATACGAAGCACCGTTGGAGGTATTTAATTCGGGATCCCAAAGTTTGAATTTGCTCCAGTATAGCAAATTAAGTCCCTGAAAATAAACTCTCGCACTTTTAACGCCAAGCGAACCTAGCATCGACTTTGGCAGGTAATACCCCATATCAACAGTTTTTAAACGGATAAAATCTATGTCTCTGAC
>DALYUO010000041.1:2887-5640 GCA_031981225.1 Pararcticibacter sp. | reverse complement strand
ATTCTTGTTCACTGAGTTTCCATATCCTAACCTGGGGTATATAACGTCTTCCGATGGATTCTCGGGGGTCCATCTTGATTCGGCAGCAGCGAAAAGATTACTTCTTTCAGGGCCAATACTATTATTAAACGGTATAATGCCGTCGCCTGAAAGAACACGGTTTGCACCACCCACTCCCTGCATGAAGGCGCCGAGATAAAACTGTTTATAAGTGACATTAAAACCAAAACCATATACAAAATTTGGCACATCACCATTACCTATCTTAGTCTGATCGTAGGTATTGATAGCTCCGTCCCCATTTAGATCTTTATACCGGATATCTCCTGGCCGTTGTGAACCTAGCGCCGACTGATCTGCATGGTTGTCAATTTCTGCCTGGTTCTGAAATAAACCATCCGCCACATATCCGTAGTTCGACAGGGAGTTGCGTCCTCTTCTCTCAAGATATGGATAAAGCTGGCGAGGATTATCATTATCAATTATCTGGTCTTTATTATACGTAAAGGTACCGTTGAACGACCATGTCGTCTTCCCTATCTGATAACCGTCAAGAGCAACCGTACCATCAAAGCCCTGGTTTTTTATAATACCCAAATTGCCATACGGTTGATTTTGCAAACCTATATAAGCCGGAACTGTCCCGCGCTGTAAAAACACGCCTGTACGGCGCTCACTGAACCAGTCCAGCGTAACATTTAACTTACTTTTCAGCGTAGTAAATTCGAGTCCGACATCCCTTTTATGCGATTCTGCCCACGTAACATCGTAACCGTAGTCAGATACGAACAACCCATCATACACCACATTCGACGAGCCGTTATAAAACCCGTACACATCGTTCCTTGAATCTGTATCTACGATGGTCAAAAAGCCGAAGCGCCTGCCGCCACCGCCGGATCCGGTAATACCGTCCGAATAGCGAAGTTTAACCATCTGCAGGGCATTTTTAAGCGGCTCAAAAAACTTCTCGTTAGACAATATCCAGCCCACGCCAAATGACGGAAAGAAACCGTAACGACGACTCGGAACAAAGTTCTCGGAGCCATCATATGCAAAATTAAACTCTGCAGCATATCGGTCATCAAACAAATAATTAGCACGTCCCACCAGACGCTGTGTCCGGTAAGGCAGCGACTCTGTTAAATTATTTGCAAATGCAGCCACTTCATCTGTTTGAGTATAGAGCAACAATCCCGACGCATTGTGCTTTCCAAATTGACGGTTATAGTTGAATCCACCTTCGAAATAAAACTGCCGTTCACCATTATTCACTCTTTGATAATTCAGGTTATCAGAACCATTTGCCAGCACGGTAAGATTGAGCGACCCATCTTCATTATATGGATTGGCGCGGTCTATGCCGTAAGCAGTTCTTTCCCGTTTTCTGGCAATCGTATGGGAGTTAAAGGTATCAAAGGAAAACATCGCATGAGCGGCAAGTCCCGGAGTCACAAATCCCAATTCCTGTGATACTTTCGCATTCGAATACAGCTGACTACCAAAACGGTTGATGTACCCGGATTGAGTTACCAGCGAATATGGGTTAGGTTGCGCATCACGCGACTGATTCACAGCGGGGACAAGATTTCCCGGATACATTAGGGGGTATAACACTGGTGTTGTTTGCATGACCCGGCTAAAAATAGACTGTACTCCTCCAGCAGGGTCATTGCCGGAATTGATATCTGTCTGCGAGGCAGGGAAATTTGTATTGGTTACATAACCCTGAACACCTAATGTAAACCTGGTAGTTTTTGTCCAGTTCATATCTATATTGGACGTAAAATTGTACCGCCGGTAACGAGAATCTGCTTTATAGCTTTGCAATTCATCAATATCAAGCAGACTGCTTTCGTCATAATATGCAACAGATGTATAGAACTGAGTGTTCTCATTACCTCCGCGTGCACTAAAATTAGCGCGTCGGTTATAAGAGGCATCCTTGAATATAACATCCATCCAATTCACGTTGGGATATAAATTTGGATCCGTTCCGTTGAGAGTATTTTCGATGTACTCATTACTATATTCGGGACTTAACCCCGAAGCGACCATTGCTTCATTGCGCAAACGCATGTACTGTTCTGCATTTGTGAGCTCGGGGACTTTCGTAAAGTTAACCAGCCCCTGATTATAGTTAAACATTAGGGTAGGCTTCGTATTAGTCCCTTTTTTTGTAGTAATCAGAATTACTCCATTAGCTCCCTGGGCTCCATAAACGGCAGTTGCTGAGGCGTCTTTCAAAATGGTCAGCGAGGCGATGTCTTCCGGATCAAAAGCGTTCAGACTTCGTCCTTGTACCCCGTCTACAACAATGAGAGGCCCGGCACTATTATTTCCAAAAGTGGATATCCCGCGAATCCATACATCGGCAGTATTGCTTCCTGGCAAACCCGTTCTCTGAACTCCAACTAAACCGGCGATACGTCCAGCCAACGTGGCGCTGAGATTAGCTACAGGTTGTTTTAATTCCTCGATTTTTACAGTAGCCTGGGAACCGACCATATTGATCTTCCTTTGCTGGCCATAACCCACTACCACCACTTCTTTCAGATTATTATCTTCAGCTGCCAGAATGATGTTAAATTCAATAGATCGATCGAATACAAAGGTGTAGTTGCGAAAACCGATAAAGCGGGCAAGGAGTGAGTCTCCCCTGCTGGCAGCGATTGAGAATCTGCCATTTTCATCTGTACTTACACTTTTCTGGGTGCTCGTATTAGTAATCGTTACTCCTGGCAATGTTGAGT
>DALYUO010000041.1:0-2877 GCA_031981225.1 Pararcticibacter sp. | reverse complement strand
TAACAGTCCCTGTTACCGTGATTGTTTGCTTATCCTGCGACCACGCCAGCTGTCCGCTCAGAGACATGACGATCAGACATACAGCAAAGTAGTTTAATAGTCTAATTTTTATCATAGTTGATCATTGTAAAATAATTAATTGTACTTGCGGGCTAAATCGTGAGTTTTTTGCTCAATATCACGTCATTTCCACCTCCTTTTTCTGAATATTCTCAGGATAGATATATTATTGCTAAATCGTTTAAAGTAAAACTAGTCGATTTAAAGACGGAAAGTTGTTAATGGATTTATAACGACGTGTTAACAAATAATTAACAATTGTTAATGAGTAATTTTCCTATCCGCCGCATTTTTCTGAGTATCTTTTCCGATATACTACTAAATAAGATTATTTTTACAAAAGCATAAAGCTCTCAAATGTTTAATCAATGACTCTCAATCAGCATAAGCAAGAATGGATGAAATAAAGAGATTCAAGACATCCCCTAAAACCCATGTTGTCTTTCTCATTATAAGCGTATTTGTACTTTTGGTAGTACAATATCAACTAATATCCAATACCTACAGTCTCAAAAACAAGCAATATCGTCTGGAAGAGCAGCAAGTGATCAATGATTTATACTCGACGAGCATAAGGAATGACAAAGTCTATCCGGGTGGACAAAAGATCGTGGATAGTTTCATTAACCGAAATATGCGTCATCTCTCAACAATATATAGAAAAGATAGGGCAGCCTTCAAACGTGAAACACAATTAGTGCTAGACTCCATTATCACAGAGATGAGAGACCGTTCGAACATGGACAGGCTGTTTAAAACTTTTGTTCAAAAGGGACACCTTCCTTCTAATCTGGAATATCTTTTAACAATAAACGATATTACGATTACCGATGACAACCATCAGTACGTTCCCTTGTTCAGTGAACAGACGTTAAAAGATCACATGAGTCCCTCATTTCTTCCCCGACAAGTTGTAGTTATAGACGGGACGTTAAAACATCCGGGCAGTCATAACCTAACATCAAGCTACACAGTCAGCTCACCAAGCAAGAATAGTTACCAACTCTCCTTTTCTTTATATGTAGACCGTGCCGATCGCAACTTTATCTTATTCAAAATGATGTTACCCACACTTACCTTATCCCTGATCAGCATATTGGGAGTAGTATTAATAAATTATATCACTTTCCATAATTGGGTAAAACAAAAAAAGCTGGCGGAAATGAAGTCTGATTTTCTAAACAGCATTACTCATGAATTTAACACTCCGCTATCAACAATATTAGTAGCAAACAGGAGCCTTCAAAACGAAAAACTTTCGTCCAAAACAGAAAACATACAAAGTTTAACAGAGGTCATAAATCGTCAGACCGTCAGATTGCAAAGCCTTTTTCAGCAGGTTATTGACATTACGAAAACAAGCAAAACTACCCTTGAAAAAAGCGTATACGATCTGAACGAAGTATTAGATGAAGTACTGCTTGATTACAGACTTAAGATTGCAGAAGAACCGGTAACAATTTCTTTCAACAAAGGCGGGAATATCAGTACCGTGCAGCTTAATAAGTTTTGGTTTACGACGATGTTATTTAATATATTCAACAATGCAATAAAGTATAATGACAAAAACCAAAAAGAGATTATTGTTACAACTACCACAGGCAAAAATGGTATAGAGATACACATAAAGGACAATGGGATTGGTATCCCAGCCAGGAATGTAAAGCATATCTTTGAAAAGTTCTTTAGAGGGAATAAAAACAAACTTAGCTCGATAACTGGTTTAGGGCTTGGGTTATTCTATGTGAAACAGTGTGTAGACACACATGGGTGGCAAATCGGTGTCGTAAGCAAGGAAGATCTTGGGAGTGAATTTATTATTCAAATCGGGTAAATATGAGGCCAAAACTACTTTTTATAGAAGACGAAACAGACCTTGGAAACGTAGTCAAGCAGTACCTCGAAATTATGGGTTTTGAAGTAACGTGGTGTACTAACGGAGACAGTGCTTTTGTCGCCTTTACAACGCACAAGTGCAAGTTTGATCTTCTTATCATTGATATCCAGTTACCTGACATAAGTGGTTTTGATCTCGCGAAACGGATCCAGCAAATCAGTCAGGAAACGTCTTTCCTTTTCTTAACTGCCCGGAATGAAAAACAGGATCGTCTGTTTGGACTGAAGATAGGTGCAGATGATTATATATGCAAGCCGTTTGATATAGAGGAGCTCATCCTGCGTATTAAGAATATTCTCAGACGAAACTCACAGGCTCATGGTGTTCTCACCACAGAGGACGACTCTGAGGAAAATGTCTCTATAGGTGACATCGTTCTTAAGAAAGATCTTCTTACCCTCGCTATTGCAGGAAGAAAGCCTGATTCTATAACCTTGAGAGAAGCAGAACTCCTCGAATACCTTTGCCGTCATCCAAATAAGATATTGAAACGTGAATTTATACTAATCCAACTATGGGGACAAAACGACTATTTCCTGGGCCGTAGTCTGGATGTCTTCATTTCAAGGCTCCGAAAACTCCTTAAATTTTCTTCGACGGTAAGTATAGACAACGTGTATGGCATTGGTCGAAGCCCGGGGTTAGAATATATCTGGTCAGTAAAAAGCCCCTGCAAATGCAGAGGCTTTTTTATGTTTAGTTATATCCCGGATTCTGTTTTAAATTCGGATTCAGTTGTATTTGTCTGTCGGGAACACGCATCAATTTCAAATGTTCCTGCAGCGAGGGCTTGTGATCCCACCACTCAGCAGTAAGGAATCTTCCGAACCGGATAAGATCCTGTCGGCGCCACCCTTCAAAGAAGAACTCACGGGTCCGCTCGTTCAACAACTCATTTATTGTCAGCGTCGGGGTTGTAT
>DALYUO010000040.1:24589-27010 GCA_031981225.1 Pararcticibacter sp. | reverse complement strand
TTTTGTACGTGCGTATAGAACGTCGCACGGTTAAGATCAATACTTCAGAAATTTATTGGATAGAAAGTCTCAAGGACTATATAAAAGTTGTGTTGAAAGACCGCACACTTACTTCAAAACATAAGATCGGCGTCATGGAAAAGCTGCTGCCGCTAAACGCTTTCGTTCGGATTCATCGCTCTTTTATCGTTCCTCTGGATAAGATTGAGTGTTTTCACCCTAATTACGTGCAGGTTTTGGGAAAGGAGCTGCCTATTGGGAGAAATTACAAGCTTGAATGTCAAAAGCGATTCAGTTCTGGTGCCTGACTTCAACTTTCGCGAACCGCTGAATCTTGCACCCGCGTCTCATCAGCCTGGTTTTTCGTTGCCGGAAATGGATTTGCGGTGACCGGGAACTGCTTTTTCTGTTAAAGGCCGAACTATTAACGGTTTTGCCTTTTGGCGACTGATGCTGCTTTCCATCGACAGATCAGCGCATACATCGACTTAATTTGTTTGCATTCTTTTCCTTTCAAAAATTTGCCGGACAAATAAAACAATCAAATAATATGTCAGAAGAATTGAAAAGTGAAGTGGCGACAGTCTACCGTGAATATAATGGGGGCTACTTCAGAACACTAATCTCACCAGGGCAGTCGGGCGGAGCATTAGCATTAATGGAAATGGTACTGCCGCAAGGAGCAGAGCCACCCATGCATCTACATGACCACGAAGACGAGGCCTTCTATCTGCTAAACGGCGAAATGCTTTTTCAGATTGATGGGAAAGAGATACATGCGAAAGCCGGCGATGCGGTTTTTGCGCCCCGAAAGGTGCCTCATTTGTTTAAGATCCTGAGCCGTGAAGTCAGATTTCTCACACTAATCTCTCCAGGCAACTTCTGGGAATACTTTATAGAGTTCAGCAAGCCTTGTATCGGCGAACCAGTAGTAACACCGCCACAAGGCCCGCCTTCCACTGAATTTATTGCCCACCTCACAAAAAGGATGACTTTATCCTATGGTATTACAATTTTTTAATCTCTTAATACAAGCCTATAAAATGAGAATACAACACCTACTATTAGCCACTCTGGCGCTGTCAATATACGCCGGATGCAAGGACGATCAATCTGATGCGAAAATATATGCCGTTAATGAAAAATCCTCAAAGATAGAATGGAAAGGGAGTGCACCGGACCATTTTCATGTCGGTTCTTTTGTTGTGCAAGGCCATTTAACAGTTGACAAAGGTGGTCGTGTAAACGGGGGTGACTTTAAAATTCCAATCGCCAGTATCCAGAATTACGATTTGCCCGACGAGCAAAAAGAGCAGTTGTTAACACATCTGAAAAGCCCGGATTTTTTCAACATTGCTATTCATCCCCATGCCGAATTTCATATTACCGAAGCAGGCCCTTACCAGTCTGACGACCCCGATGCAGCGGAAGACGCCAATTACCTTATCTCGGGTAGTTTTACTATGATCGGCCAGACGCATCAGATAAGTTTTCCAGCCAGCATAACTATAGAAGGAGCCCAATTAATTGCCTGGGCATCTTTCAAGCTAAACAGACTTAAGTGGGGGATGACGAGCTATAACGATCCTGAAGAACCGTTATATCTTTTACCTGACGTGGAGATTAAACTTAAAATTATGTCCGACACCGGCCAGGATAAATAGGTAGCGTGGTGTCCGATCAATATTTTAAAAATGAAAAAAGTTTATACGATAATTATAGCCGCTGTAATGGTATCAGCAGGCTGTAAAAAGAATAATAACAATGAGCCTTCTAAGCAGGAAGAGCTGGAACCGGTAAATGACCCCCTGCTTTTTGGTCTGACGAGGGTGGGCGATAACTATGTGCCTACAGAATGGCAGGGCAAGCGACGTGATACATCGATTGTTTCCTATAAACATAAGAGCCTGGTTGTAACTGGTTTTTACGAAAGGTCAATTGTAACTCCCAACGGGGTAGGGAAAGGCATTGAGTATTATGGCAACGAAGTGACTGATGGAAAAGGTTCGCGGTTATGCCAGTTTTTGGAGAAAAGTACCCCATTTTCAGAGTCTGCGGGCCGAAAACTTGATCCCTCATATGTAGAGTGGTCACAAGGTTGTACAAGTTACAACGGATCTACCTATATTATTGCAATAGGCAGAATGCCGGGGCAGCGCGTTAATTCGTACTATTATAAAATCGATGGCCAGACCCGAAAGATTACTTCTCACCCACTGGCACCAACACCAAACGGTAATGGTTATGCATGGCATTGCGGTACCAGCAAGGGTTTAATTGTGTCTAAATCTCTAAGTCCTGATACCAAAAAGACATTTCTGGAGGTATTTAGAGAAGACAACTGGATTCAGGATTATAAACTGGAGGTACCAGGACACATTTATATCGATGTGGAAAATTTGTTTGCCAAAGATGATAATC
>DALYUO010000040.1:20566-24579 GCA_031981225.1 Pararcticibacter sp. | reverse complement strand
AATCACCTGATTGCTATTGTCGCTTGTAAGAGGGCAGGCACACCCATTACCGGCTTGTTCTATTTTACTATAAATCTCACAGATCATACGGTGAAGTTGTACCAGGCGGAAATGCCAGAAGCAAATTTTCACATTAACAAAGGGGCTTACGTTAACAATACAGTCTATCTGCCGTATTACGAAAACGGATCGAATAAGTGTGCCTATGTAACGCTTAAACTAGATCCCAATACCGGCAAACTGGTAACAAATAAGTTTGATCTCCCTACCAAAGCCGGTGTTCCTTATGGATCGGCAACACTCATTGGAACAGAGGGCAACAATGTATATGTCGCAGGAGAACAGGGTGGTTTAGCCTGTTATTGGAGGAATGATAAGCTTATAGACATAGAGAATAAAGAGACAACAAGTTCGGTTATCACTGCTATTTCGGTTTACGACTAATAGAAGTGAGCGTGGTATAATTACAGAGTTATTTTGACCGTGACAACTCACTTGACCGGCAAATAACTCTGTTTTTTGATTAAGGCAACTCAAAACTCCCATATAAACCCTATTGTAGGGAGTGTTCCCGATGACGTATTTTTAAGCAGAGTCGGTATGGCATTGGATCCGTCCTGCCTGATAGCTTGTCCATCTGTTGTTAAGAAGGCAGTATTGTCGGCATTGCGCGTAAAGGTATAATCAGGATACGCAGGAAAAACCGCCCCATACCAGTCGGTAATATCTATATAAAGATTAAAAGTTGTTTTTCGGAAGTTCCAGCGTTTATCAATGCGAAGGTCGGAAGAATTGAATGCGCCTAGCCTCAGGGTGTTTACCTGTCCATAATTATATATACCTGCACCCGTAGTTAAGTAGTTCGCACGTGAAGCGGCATCGTCAAACGGAGTATACGGTACACCGCCTGCATATCTGAATTTTAAGCCAATCTCGTAATTTTTAGGAAACTTATAGCCAAGGGTCACGGAGAGCAGCCTTCGGCTGTCGAAGGCCGACGGAACATACTTTTTGTCGAGACCAGTAAACTGGCTTTTAAAAATGCTTGCTGAGAGTATCCCGAAAAAGCGATTGGTAAGCTTCTGCTGGGCAAAAAACTCAACCCCATAGGCGTGTCCCTTACCATTTGTGATGATTGCTTCGTTTCCTACAACGTTATAGTCGGCACCGATGTTGGCAAGTGAGATGCCATCTCTGATAGAAACAGGGTAATCGGTATAAACTTTGTTAAATATCTCGAGGGTGAAACGGGTAGAGGGCTGTGGCAAGAACTCCAGGCCCGCAACATAATGCGTATTGCGGGTGTAGGCTGAAGCTTTATTCACGTAAGCACCGGTGTTACTTGTAAATCCCAGAACCGTATTTACCGGCAGTTTATAATAGATGCCGGTTGATGCATTAATGCTCCACCTGTCGCTTAGCGCATAGGTGAGCGAAACCCGCGGGGAGATGGTTCTGCCTGCGTTCATTCCCTCTGAGGTAAACGTGTTCATGTCTGTACGGATACCCACGTTTATACCAAGTCTGTCCTCCAGCAAACGTTTGCCTGCCTGTGCGAATACTCCGAATTTAAAGTAGTTTAATCCTGTCTTCGACTCGAATACCTGTGCAGGTTGGGTGATATTGCCGCTTTCATCCCTCAGCTCTGCCCGGTAGCGCTGATAATAGTCGTTATCAAACTGGATGTATTGGGCTGTTGTGCCGTACGACCATTGCCAGCCGTCGCGAGCAAAATTAAATTCTGCACGCAGCCGGTTGCCTGCCTCCTGCGAACCTATATCCAGCCGGAGTTTAGTGGGATCATCCTCCTGGTTGTCGTCGTACTTTTCCACCTGGTTGTTAAGCAGGTCCCGACTTGCCGAAAGATTAAAAAAACCGTTCTTTAGCGACCTCTTTAAACTTGCGCCGATAGTATAGTTATATTGGTTTATACTTGGAGAGTTGGCCAAACTGTAAAGTTTTTCAGGAGTAGCGCTCTTTATAGCGCCAAACTTAAACTCATCAATAGCGCCGATACCGATGAAGGTAAGCGTCGTTTTAGGATTTAGCCGATGGGTGATCTTAGTCTGGAAATCATAGTAATTGGGGCGGACAGGTATATCAAGCAACGAGAAAAGCAGCTGCAGATATGAACGTCTCACAGAAGCCAGAAAGGTGGTGTTTTTAGATATCGGACCCTCTGTAGTTAAAGCCAGCTCAGATGCACTGAGCCTTATGTTACTTTGGTAGTGGTCGGTGTTCCCATTTTTTTGGGTGAATTGGAACACTGAACTTAGGGCGTTATCATAGCGGGCATCAAACGCCGAACTGCTTAATTTTACATCCTGCAGAAAAGAAACGTTCAGGATACCTGCCGGGCCGCCGCTGCTGCCCTGGGTAGAAAAGTGATTGATTACCGGCATCTCTATGCCATCAAGGTAAAACACATTCTCATTAGGCGCTCCCCCGCGAATGATGATATCATTGCGGTAGCTTCCGCTACTGCCATCGGTGCCTGTTACTCCTGGCAGTGCCTGTATCACTCTCGATACATCAAAGTTGCCGCCCGGGTTACTGCGTATCTCCTCCGCTGTTAAACGCTGTACGGAGAGGGGTGTGGCTAAGGTTGCTGCCGTGGCCGATCTTCCCGCAACTACCCGTACTTCTTTTAAGGTGTCTGCCGGATCCAGTTCAACGCCCAGCGTCTGTTCGTTCCCAGAAGAGATCACCACATTGTAAATATACTCCTTCTTATATCCTACACGGGAAACGACGAAGGAGTAGGTCCCCACAGGCAAGCCCGTTAGTTTAAACCGTCCCAGAGAATCGCTCACCGCCGATGGGTTGCCCGATGGCGCTGTAGAAATTACTGCATCTTCCAGTGGCGAGGCCGTTAATTTATTAACAACTACGCCAGTGAGACTTCCGCGTGACTGTGCGAGGCCGGTAAAAGTTAGAAATAAGCTGAAAGCTACCAGGGTTAGTTTTCTTCGCATGAGTTTATCCGGTACAAATATAACAACGGTATTGTCAGCTTTAACATTTCATCTTTCTGCTATGTAATTGAGTTCCGTTACCCCCGAAGTAAATTGCCGGCTATTCAATAGAGTTAATTTTATTTTGTCTTTGATGTCTGCAAACAAGGGAATGCCTCGTCCAAGAATAATCGGATTGACAAATAGCCAATAGCCATCAATTAAGTTCAACTGAATAAGGGTGTGTGTGGCTGTTGGACTGCCAAAGAGCAGGATGTCTGTTCCTTCCTCTTGTTTTATTTCATTTATCCGGTCTGAAATATTGTCGCTTATAATTCTTGTATTGGTTAAGTTCTCGTCTTTCATCGTTTTTGATAAAACAACTTTTTGAACGTTACAATACCACTTTGAATGCTCGATATCGTGTCTGGTAGCAGTTGGTTTTTCTGCTGCTGTAGGCCAGTAACTTTCCATCATCTGGTAAGTTACCCTGCCATATAATGCAGTATCGCCCTCGCTTATTCGTTTTCCAACATAGTCAAAAATCTCTTCATCAACTTTAATCCAGTCCATTTCGCCGGCCGGCCCTGCTACAAAGCCGTCAAGTGACATGTGCATAAATGAAATTATTTTTCTCATATAATTCTGTTTTCTACTTTATAACGAAGCGAAACGAGCCCGGTTTCGTATGTTTTACTTTCCAAAAGCGTAAGATAGGATCGTCTGTCCTGCTCATGAAACAAGCGCTTGCCGCTGCCGAGTAAAATTGGGTGGACCGACAGCCACAGTTCATCGACTAATCCCTCCTTCATCATGGCCTCGCACAGGGAAGCTCCGCCAAACAACCATATATCCTTTCCCGGTTGATTTTTGATTTGCCGCGCCCGGGCTAGACTATTCTCCGATACCAATACAGCGCCTTCTTTTACCGAACTCAACGATGCCGAGAATACATATTCCGTCAGCGCAGGCATGCCCGGGATACCCTGACCGTTATTGTTCTCGCTGTATTGTTGGTTTACCACATAGCTCTTGCGACCGATAAACATCGCGTCAATA
>DALYUO010000040.1:6443-20556 GCA_031981225.1 Pararcticibacter sp. | reverse complement strand
GTTCGAAAAACTCGTTTAATCCATAGTCCTGATCTGTAAAGCACCAGTCGTATTCGCCGTTCGGCCCTTCAATGTAACCATCCAATGTAATGGCCAGTCCTAATATTAGTTTTCGCATGATAGTTAATTTATAGTGCAAAAATCAATAGTATCGATTTCAAATAATTGTACAAAACGGACATCAATACAAGATATGCCTTGCAAGCACTACCTGCCTGGGTGTGTATCCGGTATATTCTTTATAATCCCGGATAAAATGTGCCTGATCGTAGTAACCACTTTCATAGGCAACCTCAGTCAGCGATTTTGCGGAATGTCTTTTGAGACGGCCGAGAGATTCAATGAACCGGAAAGCGCGCTGGTATTCTTTTGTCGACAAACCCACGCATTCCTGAAACTTTCTTGAAAGATGGCGCTGACTGATTCCGAGGTCTGCAGCTAGCTTTTCAATAGGAATCATGCCTCCAGAGAAACGTACCTGTTGTAAACAGCAGGCAATTTTCATATCATAATTGCCATAATCCATCTTCTTAACCAAATAACTCTGTAACAGCTTTACGCGAGCCTCGTTATTGCTAAGCATTGCCAATTTATCTTCCAGTTCTGCCGCCAGAGAACCCCATAATTCGGCAAGACCGATCGTTTTGTTGGCTAACTGATGCATGGGGACATCCATAAAACGATATGCCATGCCCGGGTGGAAACAAATTGCAATAACCCCCGTCCCTTTCCGCATTTGAACATTTGCTGGCTTGCTCATTCGAAAAGTAGCAATACTGCGTTTATATAATTCCTCGTTGATGATGGCAACAGGAGCAATGGTATAATTAAAAAAAATCTCTGCGCAAGTATCCGGCAGTACGCGGATACAACTGGTATCGGCATCTTCATCGCATTCCATTGTGCAGATTAGCTTAACATACGGCTGCAAAGAAGGGAGGATGTCATAGGATTGAATACGCATAATACAAATATATACAACGCTCCGATGCTGGAGTGCTTTGTGTATTTGGATACTGTCATGCAAGCTATGAAACAAGAATCAAAAAAACAATTTAGAGCAGATCATCTTTATTATCTTTATTGAAAAACTATCTGGTTATGATATTGCAATACCTGACACAAGAGTTCGAACATGAAGTAAGCAGCACACGTAAATTATTACAGGCTATTCCAGAAAAAGACCTTGGTTACAAACCCTCAGATTCCTCCTGGACAATGGGAGAACTGGCGCAACACATTGCCACTATCTACTATTGGTACGTGGGTACGCTAACGCAAGATGTGTATGATATGGCGGCGGATCAGTTGGAGAGAGGTGATACCAATGATATTAAAGCTACGCTGGCGCTTTTTGAAAGTACTTACCGAAGAGAAATTGCAGGCCAATTGGACGATGAAATTGGGAGAACAAGTGGTTCTTGGCCCCATGCCGAGGGGAATCGTTGCACGTGGATTTCTATTTAATCATATATATCATCACCGTGGCGAAATGATTGTTTACCTGCGTGCTACCGGGAATAAGGTGCCGGGAATGTACGGCCCGACATATGAAGAAAGCAGGCGCGCATAAGTTTGAAAGGTGGATCATTTTACCGAACAGTTCTATTTCTTGCCGGCAGGATATTGCCTTATTAATTCTACTATGCGAAATCTAATTTGTTAAGCTCTTCAAACAGATGTGAATAAAAGATAGTATAGTGATGATGACCAACCGTACGGTAGTTGTTTTATGCTGCTCGTCACACTAGCTTGATTGTGGTTAATATTTTGCCTACCTTCGCTTTACAGTTAGACATAACACCTGAAACCAGCCAATCCCATATAGTAATCAATGAACATTAAATATTGGTTTGAAATGATGAGGGAGAGAATTATAACTCTATTGTTTTTTTTTCCTCTTGTTTTTTCAACCGTTCCTTTGTTGGCCCAAAACCGGTCTTTTCCCTACCAGTTTAATTATCTTACTGTTGATGAAGGCCTGTCACACACAGATGCTAATGATATAGTGCAAGACAAGTATGGATATATCTGGGTAGCAACATATTTTGGAATCAGCCGCTACGATGGCTATTCTATCAAGAAATATTATAATGTTAATGTCCCGCTAAATAATGCGTTTAAAAACCGGGTGAGATGCATTGCCTCGGATGAGACAGGCCGGATTTGGCTGGGTACGGAAGACGGATTACAATGTTTTGATCCCGGGACAGAGCGGTACCTGGATTTCCCTAAACTGCAAAAGTACGTAGCGCCTCCATTTTCTAAATTACTTACGCCATCAAAAAATGTGCTTTATGGGATTACGGATGGTATATTGAAAATGTATTCTGTAGACGGAAATAATGTATACGAAGAAAGAATACAAATGCCACGTGACGATGTACGGTTTTCAGATATGGCAAACGGCAAAGACGGATTGCTTTATTTGTCGGGCAACAAAGGTTTATGGACTTTCGATAGAAATAAAAAATTCAAACCGGTTCCTGTAGATGGTCTTGGCGACTCTAATCTGTCGCGACTATATTTTGATAATCAGTTTAATCTGCTGATTGCAAACGGGAAGAAGCTTATGATTCTGAGGCCGATTGCTAATACCTCTGCAGCAACTAAGAGACAAACCATATTCCTAACCTATTCAATGCCCGATAACTTCTCTGTCAGAGATATCATGCAGGGTAGTAAGGGAGACTATTGGATCAGTGGAGGATCAGCATTAATCCGGCTAGACAGGAATTTAAACTTTATACAAAGAGTAGATGATCAAAGTTCGCAGCATAGCCTGAATTCGCGGTCATTAACCAGATGCATAATAGACCGCTCTCAATGTTTATGGGTGTGTTCCTTTGGAGGCGGCGTTAATTACTGCGATTTAAATCAAAAGTTGTTTTACACCCTCCAACGTGACCCACGTCATCTTAATACTCTCTCTGGAAATCACATTCGTTCTATACTCGAAGATGGAGACAATCTTTGGGTAGGAACAACAGCGAACGGACTGAATTTATATAACTTAAAAACAAAGAAGTACACTTATTATAACTCCTACAACTCTCCCATCAAATTAAAAAATGACGCAATCACTTCTCTTACATTTGACAATGCTCATAACTTGTGGATTGGCACTGGCGGTGGCATCGACATATTAAAAGCTGGAAGAACAGAATTGTGGCGACCTAAAGGATCAGATCAATTCCCGGGATATATTATTGAAACAATTGTTAAAGACTGTTACGGGAATATTTGGTTTGGCAATCACATGAACAATTTTGGTGTGATATGGAAAGACGAATCAAATACGTATCATGTTAAATACTACGATGAGGGGTACTTTATTCATGCTGATGACAAAAAGCCTCAATTATTTGTTTCGAGTACACGAGGATTAAAGCGTGTTTTAATCGACGCGAAGGGAAATATATTAAAAACCTTCCATTACAATGCATCGTCAAAACCGAACTCTTTAACTTCCGACTATACATACCCCATATGTAAACAGAATGATAGTGTTTACTGGGTCGGAACCATAGGCGGCGGCCTGAATCGTATTTCTTTAAACTTGAAAAACAATTCGTATACGATCAGGCCTTATACCAGCAATTATGGCGTGTTTAAGGATGTAGAAAGTATGGAAATTGATAATGCCGGAAACGTTTGGATGGGCGGGAATGGATTGGAACGTTTAGACCCTAAAACAGGTAAGCTGATACGTTACGACAAAAACGATGGGCTACAGGGCAACAGTTTTAAAGTTGGATCGTCTTATAAAGGGGCCAGCGGCCGGCTATATTTTGGTGGGATAAATGGGCTGAATTATTTCTACCCTGAGCAGATAAAGCCCAGCCACATTGTTGCCCATCCGGTTTTGACAGATATCCTTATTAATAATCAAAGACCCCAATATGGGAAACAAGGTCGTGCTAAAAATTCGATTGAAGAAGCTATCAGCTATACTAAAGAGCTTACACTAAATTATTTGCAAAACAACTTTCTGGTTTCATTTTCCTCAATGAACTATGCTAATCCTCTTAAATCCCAATACCGCTACAAGCTAGTTGGATTTGATAAGGAGTGGCGTTACACGAATGGAGGAAACCCCACTGCTGCATATAGCAACCTCGATTTTAATACGTACAAGTTTATTGTTGAAGCCACTAATATAGATGGCATTTGGAGCGCTAATCAGGCGCAGCTAGATATTACAATTACACCACCATGGTGGAAATCTACAGCGGCGAAGATGCTTTATGGACTACTCATTTTGTCTGGCCTGGCAGGCATCTATATCTATCAGGCAAGATGGCATCGCTTAAAGAGGGAAATTGAGGTCAGGGCCCTTAATGAAAAAAAGAGAGAGGAAATGCATCAGCAGCGGCTTGAACTTTATCAACAGCAATTGCAATTCTTTACGAATATATCACATGAGTTCAGAACTCCTCTGACATTAATACTGGGCCCATTAGAAAAACTAATGGGCCATAGTAACAGCTCAGCTTTAAGTAATTCATATCAGCTTATGCTAAGAAATGCAAAGCGGTTAATGAATCTGGTGAGTGAGTTGATGAACTTTAAAAAAGCAGCAGACAGCGTTATAAAGCTCCAGGTACAGCCTTTAGCAATAAATAATTTTTGTAAAGAACTGGTATCGGAGTTTCAGGATTTGTCGTTAGGAAAAGATATTCATTTTAAACTGATCGATCATACAGAAACGGGAGATGACCAGTTAACAAACTATTTTGATATCCAGATTCTCGAGAAAATTCTTCTTAATCTGTTAAACAATGGTTTTAAATATACAGAACCGGGTGGAGAAGTGTCCCTTGAAATATTTTTCGATCTTGAAAACTTTAAACCATCCTTTCAAAACGAGTTTCAGCTTCTGAACGACGGTTTCAGAGCAGAGAAATACATTTATTTTGGTGTATCAGATACAGGGATAGGCATCTCCGGCGAGTCTATTCACAGGATTTTCGATCGATACTACCGGGTTAGTAAGGATCATCTAGGGTCGGGTGTTGGTCTTGCCCTTGTCAGAAGCTTAACACAATTGCACAAAGGCGACATTTACGTGTACAGCGAGCGGCAGCGGGGGACGGAGATTATTATTGGGCTTCCCTGGGGAGATGAAAATTATACCGAAGCAGAAAAAGCTCCCGAAGGAACTGAACTGGAGCCTAAACTTGAAGCGGTAGACCATTCTATATTGCTGCCGTTAACATTGAAGGAAAATGACAAGGATGAAGACTTAAAGATCCAAAAATACATTTTGCTCGTGGATGATAACAGAGAGTTACGATCTTTCTTAAAACAGGCTTTCGAAAAACATTATCACATTTATGAAGCGGCTGACGGAAGAGAAGCGCTTGAGATTGCAGCAGAAAAAGTTCCGGATCTCATTATTAGTGATGTGATGATGCCGGTAATGGATGGCATTGAATTTTGCAAACGGGTAAAAGAACAATTCGAAACGAGTCATATTCCATTTATCATACTATCAGCTAAAGATACACTGGATTCCAAGCTTGAAGGAATGGGGTCTGGCGCTGATTTCTATTTTGAAAAGCCTCTCAGTATGGATTTGCTCCAGCTAACCGTTCAGAATATTTTTGAACAAAGTAAAAAACTTAAACATCGGTATATAAACGACTATCTGGCAGAAGCAACAGAATTAGTTCATTCAGAAAAAGACAAGGAGTTTTTGCAGAAACTTTTAGATATCATAGAAGAAAATATACAGGACACTGATCTGGACGTCGACTTTTTATGCAAACACCTGTACATCAGCCGGACGAAGCTATATCAAAAGATAAAAAGCGTATCTGATCTGTCGGTTAGTGAGTTTATCAGGACAATCCGTTTGAAAAAAGCCATTCAGATAATGACGCACGAAGACGTTACAATGAACGAAGTGGCAGATCGGATCGGACTGCAAAGCAGTTCAAACTTCTCGAGGGCGTTTAAAAAAGAATTTGGAAAATCGCCTTTGCAGTATATAAGGTCATTGAAGAAATAATTAGTTCAGTTACTTTATACAACTGTTGATCGCAGCAGCTCTATAAAATAACCGAACTAATTGTAATTTTACTTTCTACCTGCTAACTGTATCTGATAGCTGAAAGTAGCTGCATCGGTATAGACCCTGTAAGGCTCTAAAGGACGGGGGCCGCAACCGTGAGAACCCACGCCCAGTGTCTTATGACTTACGCATAAGACCGTTCCTTTGCTTTCCGGAAGATCGATTTTGTATTCAACATTTTCCATTTCTTCATCACTGTATGGCAATGCAGAAACCTGAAGCAGGTCCTTGTCCTGTTTAATAGTTATGCCATTTCCCTTTTTGGAAGTTACATTTGCCCAGCGAACGTCTTCGTGATTACCACATTCCATCGGTTTCTCATAGGGTGTTAATTGATTTTTAACAGTGCTGAAATAGTGGCCTACATCGGAGCCGCTTTTTCTGTCGGCATAGTTTTCCATCGGTCCTCTGCCGAAGTAATCGAACGTATTGAGATCTTTATTAAGAAACATGCGTATACCCAGTCGGGCTAGCGCTATTTTAGGTCCCCCAAAGCTTACATTGTTTACCGCTTTTATTAAACCCTTTCCGTTTATTGTATAGATGACATCGTGTTTTACTGAAAAATCCTGCTTACCGGTTCCAGTTAAACTTACCCTTATTTCTACTACATCAGGCGCTAACTGAGAGCTCTTTACATCATTCGTTTTCCAGTTTATTGATCTTAATCCCTTTTTATCCCAGTCTTCGTAGGCCCACATATCGTCTATCTGGTGAGGGGCGCGCCAAAGATGAAGCATTGGCCCCCCGGTTTCCTGTAATAAGTTTTCGCCTCCATTTTCAAGTTTCGAAAAAGTGCCTTTCTGTTTGTCCAACGTAATATTGAAATCAGAGCCTTTTACAAGTATGGAATGATCATTATCGCTTAGTGTCAATTTTCCGCCCGGGGTATTATCCTCAAAAGGTGCAACCCTTACAGGCAGTTGCAGCTGCTGAGACGCTATCTCATAGGTTTTTTTAGCCCAAAGCTCGTCTTTGGCTAGATCAAAAGAAACGCGAAGGAAATATTCTGCTCCCGGTTTTGGAGTTACTTTATAAGGTATTTTAACATCCTTTTGTCCGCCTGGAACGAGATCAATAACCGGGAGTTTTCCACTGGAAATAACCTTTCCATTTTCTGAAAGCTCCCATTTCGCGGCAAACTGGCTAAGATTAGTAAACTGATATCGGTTTTTAACGGTCACGAAACCATTTTTTAAGTCCTTGTCGAGAATACTGATCCATTGGTAAGCATGTTTAAGCTCCGGATAATGTGGTTTGAGAGTACGGTCTGAAGCTACGACACCCTTGTGAATAAAATACCGGTCGTTTGGATATTCACCGAAGCCCCCTCCAAATGCAGTGATCGGGTGTTTAGGATCCCTGTTATTGTAAATTCCCTGATCCTGCCATTCCCAGATAGCTCCACCAAGCAAAGATGGGTATTTGTCAAACAATTCGTTATACAGATCTACCGAACCCATTGAATTAAACATAGCATGAGCATACTCGCATAAATAAAATGGCTTTGTGAGAGATGGATTGGTCGCCTGATCCTGTAATTCCGGAGTTTGCGTGTACATTCTGCTGTCAATATCTGCAGGGTTATTCTGCCCAACTCCAAAACCCTCATAATGTGTTACCCGGGTTGGATCTATGTCTTTAATTGCTTGTAATGCAGCTCTGAAGTTCGTTCCGCCACTGCCGTTTTCATTTCCTAAAGACCAGATAAGAACCGAAGGATGGTTTTTGAAGTTCTCAACGTTCGCTACATTCCGGTCGACAATAGCAGCTTTGATACGAGGTTCGTCATTAAACTCGTTCATTGCTCCATGGCATTCAACGTTCGCTTCTGCTACCAGATAAATTCCATATTCGTCACACAGCTCATACCACCTCGGATCATCGGAATAGTGACTGGTACGAACGTGGTTGCAATTAGCCTGTTTAATCAGCTCGATATCGCGGATCATCTGCTCTTCTGTAACAGCGTGGCCTACATCGGGCCAGTTTTCATGGCGATTAACTCCTTTTAGCTTGATCGGAACACCATTTAGCGTAAACAAACGGCCTTTTATTTCCATCTCCCGAAAGCCAGTACTTGAAGAGAGTGTTTCTATTGTCCTGGTTCCGTCGTTCAGGGTGATTACTGTAGTATAAAGCCTGGGTGTTTCTGCGGTCCACTTTTGAGGATCCTTAACAGAAAAGTTTACATTTATGAGGACTTCCTGGCCGGGCTGTAGTGCAGGAACAGGTGCTTTACCCGCAGCACCGGGTACTGCCACAGAACCATTGTATAAAGAAACTGCCAACGTACGGGCCGGAACTGCTGATGACCCATAATTTTTAACTTTGGCCGTTACAGCCAGTTGTGCATTCCGAAACTGATTGTCGAGATCTGTTTTAATAAAATAGTCCCTGATGTGCTGCTGCGGGCTACTCCAGAGGGTTACATTCCTGAAAATACCGCTTAGGCGCCACATGTCCTGATCTTCCAGATAAGTTCCGCTGGTATAGCGATACACTTCCACTGCAATCACATTTTTACCCGGCTTTACATAATTTGTAAGATCGAATTCAGCAGCGTTCCGGCTATTTACGCTATATCCTACTTTTTTACCATTAACCCAGATAAAAAAGCCGGCATCTACACCGTCGAATGTGATAAAGATCCGCCGTCCGTTCCATGCCGCCGGGATTGTAAAATCGCGCCGGTAGCTACCTACCGGATTTCGTTCCTTGTAACTTGTAAACTTCTCCTCAGGAGTACTCATCACATGAGGGAAATCCTTCTTAATGATGTAATTGTAATTGCTGTAGGAGGGAGTGCCATATCCCTGTACATCCCAGTTTGAGGGAACTTTGATCTCCTTCCAACCAGAAACATCGTAATCTGGTTTATAGAAATTAACAGGACGTTTCTGAGGCCAGTCTACCCAATTGAATTTCCAAAAGCCGTTTAAGCTCTGACTGAACGAAGACGCATGTCTTTTGCCTGCGAGTGCTTCTTTTAAGGAGCCATAAGGCATTAAAGTTGCGTGGCTTGCTTCTTTATTGATACCGATATTCTGCGGATCTTCAATTTCTTTTGGCACAAAAGCGGTGTCCGTCTTTGATAAATAGCCTGTTTGCTGGTGAAAGCCAAAGCTTACATTGTGGCTTAATGCGAAAATAAGGATCGGCAAAGACTTGCAGATTTTTTTCTTAAATACATTGGTGAGCATAAATATTAAACTAAGTGAATGGTGTTAAGGGAAATTTAGAGTTACACGACAAAGATGTGCAACATTGCTTCGTTTACATTATCCCCGCATACATAATTTTTGACACAGCGTACAAAAAAATGTCAGTTACTCCCTGGTATTCTCCGCAACACATTAAACTACACACTGCTAAAATAGCGATAAGCTCAGAACCACCGTTGCGTTTTTTTCAAATTGTACATTTTTTTTGACACCAGATGCATTTCACTTTTAGCGGAATGGATTATTTAAAATATAAAATCACATTTGTCTCAAGCATTACTTGAACGGCCAGTAATCAGAAAAACAAATTGCGAAGCCGCCGTTCTTTTTTTGAAACCAATTATGCTTGAAAATTCAATTCATCAACGTGTATTGAACGGAGTATTAGCCAAAAAAGATACGTTTTGAGTAGTGCTTAAATAAACTAGTAAACTTAAGAAAGGAGGATGGCTTTATGACCTAAAAGATACTTTAATTATGAACTATCGAAAAAGCTGCTCTCAGAGGCTCTCGACACCTCCGAAAGCAGTAAAGTACTGTCGTTAGTTAGCTAATAATATTACAACTGACAATTATTTACTAAAATCCTACAGTCACAATGTATAACAAATATAATGCTTTTCGATGTGGAAACCTTTTTCACATCAAACCTAATTTTCTTTTTAAAATTAAAACATCTTTCCTGCTACTTGCGGCTCTTTTGCAGATAAGTACAGCATCAATCGGGCATGAGAAAACGATGGATGAAGGGATGTTTTTTGAAAACCTCCCGGATAAAATCGTTCCGATACAGGTTACAGGCAAGGTAACCGACGAAAAAGGTGTTCCGTTGCCGGGAGTGTCAATTAAGCTGAAAGGTGGCTCAGTGTCTGCTGTTACTAATACAGAAGGAAACTTTGCAATCAAATTGCCTGGTAACAATGGAGTTCTGGTTTTTACATATGTTGGATTTGCCACCCAGGAGGTTACAGTTGGCAATAGCAAAACCATCAATGTCACGTTAAAAGAATCAGCAGTCGGACTAAATGATGTTGTTATTGTTGGATATGGACAACAAAAGAAAGCAACGGTAACAGGGGCTATTACCTCAGTGAACATCGAAGAACTTAAGCAACCGGTAGCTAACTTATCAACGGGCTTAGCCGGAAGAGTTGCAGGTATAATTGGCGTTCAAAGGAGCGGACAACCAGGCTATGATAATGCTGAAATCTACATCAGAGGTATTTCCACTTTTACCAATAGCAGCCCGCTTGTATTAGTTGACGGAGTACAAAGGGAGTTAAGCAACGTTGACCCGGAAGACATTGCAAGTTTTAGCATCCTTAAGGATGCATCCGCCACAGCCGTATATGGCGTAAGAGGGGCCAATGGAGTTATCCTCATTCAAACGAAAAAAGGTAAAGTTGGAAAACCACTTATTAACTTCCAGTACGATCAGGGAGTAACTGAGTTTACAAAGCTTCCTGAATTTGCCGATGGCGCAACGTATATGCAATTGGCCAATGAAGCGGTTCACAACAGCAGACCGACAGACCAGCCGCGGTATTCTGCCGGAAGAATTGATTCAACGGCCAAAGGATTAGATCCAGACTTGTACCCTAATACCAATTGGGTTAAGGAATTGTTTAATAAAACGGGACAAAACCGGAGGGCAAGAGTGAATGCGGGAGGAGGCTCTGAAAACGCGAGATATTACTTATCACTGGGGTATTATGATGAAGATGGCCTTTATAAAACCGATAAGCTTTCTGCATATAATTCATCAATCAAATTCACCCGTTATAATTTCACTTCAAACCTGGGTTTGAATGTAACAAAAACGACTAAAGTTGACTTTGGAGCATCGGGCTGGTTAAGTGAAGGTAATTACCCCGGTAACTCTTCTGATGCTATATGGGGATCAGCTTACGTCATGCCTCCTATTCTAATCCCGGCAACTTACTCTAACGGATTAGCTCCTAAAATAGCGACTGCCGATGTTTTTAATCCCTACAGCTTACTTGCCCGGTCGGGGTATGTCTCTGAATTTAGAAGCCAGTTATGGAGTAATATACGAGTAACCCAGGATTTTAGCTTTTGGTTAAAGGGATTATCGGCTACAGCGATGTTTTCCTTTGATAACTATAATTCCCACACTATTGAAAGAACGAGGACTGTTGATGGTTATATAGCTATTGGCCGGGATGACAATGGTAACATACTTACAAAAAGAACCTCTACCGGCAGTAGTTTTCTTGGATACAATAGAAAAAATGGAGGAACTCGTCTATTCAACTCGGAAGCTTCAATAAACTATGATCGTACTTTTGGCAAACACAACGTAACAGGCATGTTGCTTTATACTCAATCGGATAAATCTGATGCCTTTGCGGGTGATTTTATCGCATCGATTCCCTACCGTTATATGGGCCTCGCAGCACGAACTACATATTCTTATAGCAATAAATATTTGTTAGAAGCTAATTTTGGATACAACGGTTCAGAAACCTTTGCACCAGATAAGCGGTTTGGATTTTTTCCTGCTCTTAGCGGAGGATGGATAATTTCTGAAGAAGGTTTTTTTAAGCCTGTTGCTAATACTATTGAGTACCTGAAATTGAGGTATTCCTGGGGCCAGGTCGGTAATGATCGAATTCAACGTCCAAACCAGGATCCTATTCGCTTTGGTTATATATCCACAGTTGCTGGAGGAAATGGCAGTTATTGGTACGGTGCCGGAACTTCTCAAACTGAAGTAAAAGGCTATGATATTGAAGAATACGCAGTATCAGTAGGCTGGGAAAAGGCAACCAAACAAAACTTGGGCCTTGAAATCAAAATGTTACACAATGGAATTTCTTTAGTTGTAGATGCATTTAAAGAAAACCGTACGGGTATTTTCCTCCGGAGAGGAGATCTGCCTAACTATACAGGTATTCGTCGTCTGCCTAATGCAAATCTTGGCCATGTGATAAACAGGGGTATCGATGGAACTATCGATCTAAATGCAAAAGTAGGAAAAGACTGGAACTTTGCATTTAGAGGAAACCTTACCTGGAACAGAGCAAAAGTAATGGATGATGCTAATGCGCCATGGCCATACCCCTGGCAGCAGCGAATTGGTCGTAAGTATGGTCAGCGCTTTGGATATATTGATTTGGGATTATTTGAA
Organism: Pararcticibacter sp.; assembly: GCA_031981225.1. Lineage (GTDB taxonomy): Bacteria > Bacteroidota > Bacteroidia > Sphingobacteriales > Sphingobacteriaceae > Arcticibacter. The sequence continues at coordinate 8,105 of DALYUO010000040.1, read as the reverse complement.
AGTGATGAAGAAGTTGCCAACAGCCCCGAGCAAAGTGGAAAAACGGCTGCGGGCGATATAAAATATAAAGACTTAAATGGCGACGGCAAAATTAGTGATTTTGATCAGGCCCCTATAGGTTATGGTTCTATACCCGAAATAGTGTATGGATTCGGCCCAACCATTCGATGGAAAGGATTTTCAGTTGCCGGGTGGTTTAAAGGAATCAGTAACGTTGATATTAGCCTTGCAGGGGATGGGTTTCAGCCCTTCAGTCAGGGTGGTGAGCGCGGTAACCTTATGGCTCAGATTACAGATCGCTGGACACCCGGCAATCCCAATCCTCGTCCATTTTATCCCCGGTTAACTGATGGCAATGAGAATATGAATTATGCAACAAGTACCTGGTGGATGAAAAATGGCGCTTTCATGCGCTTACAGACTTTACAGGTAAGCTATGATTTCAATAAAGCTAAATTACTTAAAAAAGTAGGGATGGCTAACCTTAGCTTATATTTTATTGGCTATAACCTGTGGACAATCAGCGGATTTAAACTTTGGGACGTAGAGTTAGGGGATGGCCGGGGTTCACAATATCCTTTAATTAAAACATTCAATTTCGGGGCTAAATGCACATTCAAATAACAAGCATATTTAAGCTTATAAACATGAGATCTATATTAATAAATGGGAGCACCTTTGCATTAGGCATTACATTAATGTTTAATACAGGCTGTAAAGATTATCTTGACCAGATACCCGATAACCGCATTACCATAGAGGAGGTATTTCAGAAAAAAGAACCTTCGGAGCAGTACCTGGCAAACGTTTACAGTTACATTCCCGATGAAAGTAATCAATGGACCGATAATCCATGGTGGGGTAATTCAGATGAGGCAGATATCACGTGGACAAAATATAATATTTATCGCTTAAACATATTAAATTACAGTCCCGGTGCGACGATCTTCGATAAGTGGGGGACATATTATAATGGCATACGGGCGGCGACCTATTTCATAAATCATATTGATGGAAATACGGAAATTCTGAACCTTGCCGGGCAATCATTAATTGACCAGTATAAAGCAGAAGCACGTTTTCTCAGGGCCTACTATTATTTCCTGCTAATGCGTCAATATGGGCCCGTGGTTTTAGCTGGAGAGCAGGAAGTGGCTCCTGACGCTTCTGCAGCCAGCTTACAATTGCCCAGAAGTACTTTTGACGAATGCGTGAATTATGTAACCAGCGAGCTTGATAAAGCCGCTGAGGTCCTGCCGCTTGTACCTTCCATTGCAGGAGTACCAAACCAAACACAATTTGGAAGAGCAACCGTAGGGATGGCTTTAGCAGTGAAAGCAAGGCTATTATTGTATGCTGCGAGCCCCTTGTACAATGGGAATACAGAAGTTGCAGGTTTTAAAAACGGCGAAGGGACTCCTTTTATTAATCAAACATCTGATGTCAATAAGTGGAAAAAGGCTGCAGATGCAGCAAAAGCCGTAATTGATCTCGGTATCTACAATTTGTATAAGGACCCGGGGAATAATTCGCAAAAGTCATATGAAGATATCTTCCTGGTAGAAGGAAACAGCGAACAGATCTTTGTGCGTCCTAACAATAATCAGGTAGAGCTGGAAGTTCATTCAACTCCCCGGTCGGCCGGGGGCTGGAATGGCGTGG
>DALYUO010000040.1:909-6433 GCA_031981225.1 Pararcticibacter sp. | reverse complement strand
GAGCAACTCAGGAACAAGTGGATGCTTATTTCATGACAGATGGAAAGATGATTAATGAGTCATCCCTTTATTCAGAAACCGGATTTACGACTGTAAATGGAGTTCAGGTGTCAAATATGTATGTTAATCGTGAACCTCGCTTCTATGCCTCTATCTTGTATAATAATACTGTCTGGAGAGTTGGAAATATGAATAATGCCGGCGCTATAAACTTTTTCAGATCGGGACCTAACGGCTCAGCCGGGCATGCTACCGATTGGACAAGAACAGGATATCTGGTTAGAAAAAATGTGAGTCCTGAAACTAATAGCGGAGCAAATAGTGCGAACAGAGTATTTAAACGCCCTCAGGTTCACTTCCGGCTTGGAGAGATTTATCTGAATTATGTGGAAGCGTTAAATGAATATGATCCGACGAACCCGGATATTATACGATATCTTAATTACATCAGAGAGAGAGCGGGGATTCCTCAATATGGAGCAGGAGCAAACCAACTTCCAATTCCAGCCAATCAAGCAGAAATGCGCCAAAGGATAAGAGCTGAAAGAAGAGTGGAACTTGCTTTTGAAGGTCATAGATGGTTCGATATCAGACGCTGGAAAATTGCCCCGCAAGTAATGGGAGATATGCATGGAATGGATATTAGTAAAGATGGAAATGACTTCTATAAAAGAGTAGTTGCCAGTACTCATCTTTTCCGTTCTCCTGCATCCTATTGGTTCCCCATCAGTCAATATGAATTAGACAGAGCAAAATTGATCATACAAAATCCAGGTTGGTAATTATTAAAAAAGTTATGATGATTAGAAAAATTTCACATGCTGCCCTGCTTCTGAGCTTTGTAAGCTGTTTGTTCCTTAACAGTGCCTGCAAAGACACGGTTGATCTTCCCGATCAGCCTATTGATAGCTATGATAAAGTATATATGCCCCAGAGTGTCGCGGGCACTGTAAGCAAAACATTAAACATTTCAGACACTCTTCAGGTAGTAACTTATGGGGCAGCTTTTGGAGGATTTGGTTATCCAAATACAGACATTCCTGTTGTCTTTACAGTTAACAATCAGTTGGTGGCTGAATATAACACTAAAAATAACACAAACTATCCTGTTCTGCCTGAAAGTATGTATTCCTTATCGGCTACAAGCAGTGTAATACCTAAAGGAAAATTATCTACTTCTCCTTTAAGCATATTACTAAAGACTAAGGGAACCGGATCAATGATCCCTCTTAAAAGCTATTTGCTGCCGATAACTATGTCAGCCCAGGGCGTTGCGGTAAACCCGGAACTAACTACCACTTACTTCCTTGTTAAAGCTCAGCCCAAGCTGTCTGACTATCCTTTGTTCGAGCGGTCGAATTGGGAGATAATAGGCATTTCTTCGGAAGAGGCTACGGGAGAAGGGCCGAATAATGGCAGGGCAATATTTGCATTGGATAATAACAAAAGCACATATTGGCACTCCAGATGGTCAAATGGAGGAGCCGTTGCTCCACATTATATCACTATAGACATGGGAAGCGAAAAACAGTTGCATGGCTTCTATCTTGTAGCCCGACAGGCCGACGGAAATGGGAAACCACAAGAGGTCTCCGTACAAACCAGTCTCGACAACGTTAACTGGACAAGTGCCGGAACTATTAATTTTGAGAACAAACAGCAGGAGCAATTCCAGTTTTTAACAGAAGGATTTCCTACCGCCCGTTATTTCAAATTCACAATTGTTTCAGCCTTTGGCGCATCATATATGCAGATAGCAGAACTGAATGCTTTTTAGGCATAGCAACCGATCTATAGGTAGCCAGTATTTTTCACTGGCTGCTTATAGATTTTATACTTTTTTATCCGCTAACAAAATAGCCGATACGGCCTTTTTTAAATACCTCTAAGCTCTTAATTGATGGAAATAGCAAACACCAAGCTTGCCAGGCTTGTGATAATAATAGTTCTACTATTTTCTGCCTGCAAAAAAGACAGCAAAATAAAAGAAGATGTACCCTCAGAACCCAAGACAGAGATCACCCCTGTTACAGTTAAGGACGCTCATCCGGTTGCAGATCAGTCGATTGCATATTTTAATAATGCCTTTTTAACAACCTCCGGCTCTACCCAATTCTATAAGAAGGCCATAAGCAACGCAGAAAAAGACTATTTCTGGTGTCAGGCACTGGAAATTCAAATGGTAGAAGATGTATACTTACGGACAAAATCCGATAGTCATAAAACGTTGATAAAAAATCTTCTCAATACATTTATAGTACAGAATAAGGATATAGGGGGTGACTATAAATGGGACTGGAACGAATTTAATGACGATATACTTTGGGCTGCCATCGCCTTCGCCAGGGGATATCATATAACTAAGGAAGAGAAGTTTCTAACCCAGGCTAAGTATTCCTTCAACAGGGCTTATGACAGAGGATGGGACGATGCGTTAGGCGGGGGAATCTGGTGGGATATCCGTAAAGATGATAAATCCGGCTTGAGCAATAATACCGCCGTGATCACAGCTTGCTATATTTACGAAGCTACCGGCGAAGAGATATACCTCACAAAAGCCAAACAAATTTACGATTGGATCAGGGCGACCCTTTATAACTCCGCTACCGGAGCAGTCTCAGAAACTATAAAAGCAAATGGTACATTAAAAGCCGATGCAAATGTTTATAATGTAGGTGCATTCATAAGTGCAGCAAATCATTTATATAAACTTACTGCAATCCCTTCATACTTCGACGATGCTAAACGCTCCGTAGATTTCGTGAAAAATAATAAAACGGTTGATGGTATCCTAACACATAGTACCAGAGATGGAACCTGGCAATCAGAATTTGCACGGGGAATAGGAGAATTTGTTCGGGACAATAACTTGTGGGATCTCTATTATCCCTGGATGAAACAAAATGCAGATGCCGCCTGGGCAATAAGAAGGGGAGATCTTAATATAGGATGGAACCAATGGACGACCCAGACGCCTAAAGACAATTGTTCTGCATTGGAATGTGTTGGTACCGTTGTAATGCAGCAAATAATGCCAGCGTCAAAACCCGGCATAGTAGAAGGCGGAGTATATCGCTTTACTCCAAAACTAAATAGTGCAGCAGCTCTGAATATATCAGGCACTCCGGAGGAAAATAAAGCTAATATATTAACCTGGGATAATCAACCTGCCCAAAAGTTCCGTGTGACATCAATTGGGAAAGGATATTATAAACTTAGCCCCCAAAATGCCACTTCCTTTTCTCTTGATATCTCTAATGGGGGTCAGTCCGACGGAACAACAATTAAAGCCTCCGCTGCGGGTTCCGGTAAGTCACAGAACTGGAAACTTATTTATGACTATGATGGATTGTACAAGATTAGAAGTCAGCATGCGCCCTTGAGTCTGATTAAATTGAAGGATAAAAGCGCGGAGGAAAATATTGACTGTGTTTTATGGAAGGAACGTAATGACGACAGCGAGCTTTGGTTTCCTCAAAAAGATCAATAGAATTTGCAGGGTCAACCAATAATAATTGTTGTTTGCTTTTTGTGGTTTTTAAACTTAGAATAAAAATTCAGATGTTCAACGGCGTAGGACTAATAGTAATAAAAAACTTAAGGTGATAGAGCCGGAGTTTCTGATCAACAACTTAACACCGGAGGAGAGAGCCATGTACGAAGCAAGATGTTCGAAGGAAAACTTGAAACAGCCAGAAAGATGAAAGATGGAGGATTATCTATCCGCCAGATTGCGGAGTTTACGGGTCTCAGCATTGAGGAAATTCAGAGACTGTAGCAGAGATCGTAGCAAAGAAGATGCAATAGACGAACATGTTAGTCAGGCAAGGCTTACTATATAGACTGCAGCAACTATGCCTGAAATTACAGACCGTCAAATTTTGAAATTATTCATCCTCCTGAGTCTTTTTATGACAGACTTTATTCAAGGCCCTCATTTCAGCGGGCTTTTTAAGCTGTTGCAATTGGCAAACGGCAAGCCTGTTCCATGGAAAGAAAGATTTTTTCTTGTAAGATAAATAATTTTATTACATTAAGGGCTTTGAATAGCCGCTATGTATTTAAAAAACTACCTTTCCATCGCAATTCTTTCAGCTCTTACATCTTTTTTGTCGCCGTTCAACACAGCTAAAGCGAATGACGGTCCTAATATCCCCGAAGTTAGGGCTTTAATAAATCGTGTAACCCATGGCAGAGCGAGTGAATTTAATTTACAGCCTATAACAGCTACTGCTGATACTTTTTATGTTGTTAATGAGGGTAACAAAATAGCTATTAAAGCCAGCAGCACGATTGCCATGGCTAAAGGGTTTAACTACTATCTGAAAAACATTTGCCATGTTTCTGTAACCTGGTATGCTGCAGATTCAGTAATAATGCCTGCAGTTTTTCCAAAAGCATTCACTCCGGCAGGTGAGCACTGCCGTTTTGATAATCGGTTCTTTTTAAACTATTGCACTTTTGGCTACACCATGGTTTGGTGGAAGTGGAACCATTGGCAGCATTTCATAGACTGGATGGCCATGAACGGGATTAACATGCCGTTGGCGATAACCGGGCAGGAATACATCTGGCAACGCGTTTGGCGTAAATTTGGAATGACGGATGAACAATCGCGCGCATTTTTTACCGGCCCCGTGCATTTACCCTGGCAGCGTATGGGTAACCTTGACCGCTGGCAGGGGCCATTGCCGCAAAGCTTTATAGATGGACAGTTCGAGCTTCAGAAAAAAATACTGACACGCGAGAGGGCCTTAGGAATGCACCCCATTTTGCCGGCTTTTGCAGGGCATGTTCCAAAAGACCTGAAAAAGAAATATCCTGATATTAAACTCGCTAATCTTGGCTCTTATGATACAGGCCCAGAAAATGACGCTTATTTTCTTGACCCGATGGATCCGCTTTTTGTTAAGATACAAAAGGAATACCTGAGTGAACAGCAAAAGCTTTTGGGCACAGACCATTATTACGGGGCAGATCCTTTTAATGAAATGGACCCACCAAGTTGGGAGCCATCATTCCTGGCAAAAACAGCGGCAACTATTTACAGCGGTATGAAAGCCATAGACCCTAAAGCTGTTTGGATACAGATGGGCTGGACATTTTATTACGACCGTAAACACTGGACCAACCCAAGATTAGAAGCCATGATAAAGGCTGTTCCGCAAAATCACATGATCATACTGGACTATTTTTGCGAGCAGACCGAAGTATGGCGCATGACCGACGGTTTTTTTAATGCACCGTACATCTGGTGTTACCTCGGAAACTTTGGGGGCAATACACAGTTAGCGGCTCCGGTTTTAAAAACTGCAAAAGTTTTAAGTGAAACAGAGGATGACCCAAACCACCGGCGAATGACAGGCATCGGCTCAACGCTTGAGGGTTTTGGCGTAAATGAATTTATGTTCGAGTGGCTATTTGATTACGCCTGGAATACCGATGCCAAAGACCCGGCCGATTGGATAAAAAAATATGCTGAAAGCCGCTGCGGGCATAATGACCCGGTTATTACAGCGGCCTG
>DALYUO010000040.1:0-738 GCA_031981225.1 Pararcticibacter sp. | reverse complement strand
AATTATACACGAGACCTGGCTATGCTGGAGAAACAGGTGCTGGTAAACCTCGCTGTGTCGTTAAGGGATTCTGTTAGCAGGGCATACCATTCAAAAAATCAGCAATTGTTTAATAAATACACCGGCTTGTTTCTCGACTTGTGCGACGATGTGGACCGTGTAACAGCTACTCAGCACGAATTGCTATTAGGTGCATGGATAAAAGAGGCCCGCGATTTTGGCTCGACGCCGGAAGAAAAAAACTATTACGAGAAAAACGCCCGCCTGCTGATAACCACCTGGGGAGGAGAAGGCAACGGTATAACCGATTATGCAGCAAAAGATTGGTCGGGAATGATCAGCACTTATTATAAAGGCCGCTGGACGTTGTTCTTTAATGAGCTACGTAAAACCATTGATACCGGCAAAGAACCAGACATGGACGCCTTTGATAAGCAACGCGCCGCTTTTGACTGGAAATGGGTAAACACCAACCAAAGCCAGCAACCGTTTAAATGGAATACAACCGGAAATACTTATTCGGTAGCGCTGGATATTTACAAAAAATGGGCGCCTTATTTGTAATGAAATATAAATGATTTCAGGACACTATTTTAAAATTGCAGGCAGCAATCAGACTGCGTTAGCGACGTCGGTGCCTTTACAAGTAGAATAATTTAAAGATGCTAAAACCGATTTCGACGCGTATTTGCTTTTTTATTTTTACAGTCTCCGCAAAGTTACTGATGGCAAACGGCT
>DALYUO010000039.1:11183-27033 GCA_031981225.1 Pararcticibacter sp. | reverse complement strand
GATGACCTGTATTGTGTAGATATCGACTCTCCTCTCGACTGGCTGTTGTGTGAAACGATTCTAAGAAACAACCTTCTTTAAATACTGGATTCGTCCCCGGGTTTCACTCTTTCAAATGCGTCAATGTAAGTTTTGGAGCTGGCATTTAATACATTTACACCACGTTCGGTTGCATATTGTTGTAATACCCAATAGCTGTAAAATGCCTTTGAAAGGGATGCAAAATAAACATGAACTCCGTAGGAATCTCTCTTTTTAACCCTCTTTTTTAAATTAACTTCTGTTCCGCCAGGGTTGTAAAAATGTTTATCTAAAGTAGAAACCGTGTTGCTTTCATCTACAATAAGTTGTTCATGCCATGAATGATCTGCACCATAAATGATTACTTTTTCATAGCCTCTGTTAATGGCCAGAAAGATAGATGCAGCAAGGATATTCTGACATTGAGGCATAGCAAGATTATGCTTAAAAAACCAATGCGCAATGTTTTCAAAGCCCCGGAAGATAACGTAATTGTAATAGACAATCCTAATGTTAGTATTTTTTAACGTTAGTTCCTTCCAGAATAGATTCTTTCTTGTAGCCGCCGGAACAAATAGATTTAGCGGCCATGAAGTATCTTCTATTAAATGTTCGTAGGTTTTCTGCACCGTCAGAATGGGAGTGTTTTTACCATCATACCCTGTAAAGTATTGATCAAGAAATACATAGTTTTCCGGCTTTAACAATTTATAGTAATCGGATATGGCAAAGCCGTTTACCACATAAAGTTCTGATGCCGTGAACAAATTACGATGTTTTTCAAGCGACTGCTTTAGAGATGGACCGTTTCCCAAGATATAACATGCTTTTTTTGTAGCGGCCGGAAGGTTCAATCCTGCCCGGGCCTGTATGAGTACCTTTAATACTGAAAAGACTGTATTAATGAGTTTATTAAAAAAGGTACTTAAAGCATTATACGTAATTTGTAACATTAGTCACTCTAGTTTAGAGGATTCTTAATTGATGGGCAACCTTTCCCACGCGAATGTAGGTAAAAAGCTTAACCTGTTTATTTCTTCGCCTCAAGTATGATATAAGGAGACAGCTGTTTGGATTCAAAACCGAACATTTTTGTGATAACTTTCCCCGCTATCCATACCAATTTAAAAAAAACTTTAATTAAAGGAGAGACCCGATCTTTGTTTTCTAGCCAGATACTGAAACCTCCGTAATATCTGGTTTGAACCTCTTTTAATCCGAGATTTTTTGCGATAGAATTCAGAAGCGCAGGGTTCATGGAGTCTATGTTGTGCTTAAGGTAGTTCTCCTTATCGAATTTCTTTTGGAACCATCCATTTATTCCCCTAAAGTTTGGTAAGGTAATAAATAGGGTCCCCCCCGGTTTAAGAAACTGGACATGCCTGCTGATTATATCTTTTGTATCATTAAAGTGTTCTATTAGTCCGCACGACAGCACCAGGTCATATTGCTCTGGAGCTGTATAGCTAAAAAGATCAGCTTCAATTACCTGGATGTCATTTTGGGTTAAATCATTCTCCTTAAGTACCTTTTCAAGTATCTGCGGATGAACGAAATAGTCAAGTAAAGTACTGTCTATACTAAAGTGCTTTTTGAGGAATATAGCATAGTAACCCGGAAATCCTCCAAGTTCAATAGCGCTCTTCGGATGGACGCGTTCAATAATATCTGATAATAAAGAATGGAACAGGTAGTTCCTGTTGACAGGAAAAGCCAGTCCGCTTTTGGATTCCCAGTAGTTCCTCCAAAAGCTGCGGTCAGTAAGAGTGTTCGACATGCTTCTGCAAAGAAAAAAAAAAAACAAGAAAGACTTTAATGAATTGTATTTTTGGTACTTGTGAAAGTGGCACATCTTAATGCATACGATGGGAACGGAGGAGCAGGTCGTGCTTGTCTTCGTTTAAATGAGGCTTTGAAAGATCAGGGTGTTGATTCTGAGGTGTTAGTGAATTATAAATTCGGCAATAATCCTATAATTCATAGTTTAAATGAAGGTCTTTTACTAAAGGCTTTTACAGCTTTTGGTATCCTCTTCGAGCGTTATGTTAGTTCATTTTTTTCAAGAAAAGTGAAAATTCCTTTTTCTGTTCCTGTTTGGGGAAAGAGCCTCGTTGACAACCGGGTACTTAAGCAGGTCGATATCATCCATCTGCACTGGGTAAATCACGCATTTTTGCGTCCGGCGGATCTAGCGAAATTAAGGCGACTTAATAAGCCTATTGTATGGACCTTTCATGACAGCAATGCTTTTACCGGTGGCTGCCACGTTCGCTATTCGTGTGACCATTTCGAAAAAGAATGTGGTAACTGCCCGCTTTTGAAGACATCGAAACCTGATGATTTATCCCATAGGATCTGGAAAGCAAAAGACAAAGCATATAAAGAAATCTCATTCTCGATAATTGCTCCCAGTGGCTGGATGGCCAGATCGGTCAGCAGAAGCAAGTTACTTGCGCAAGCAGCAACGTATGTTGTCCCGAATACATTGAATACTACCACTTTTAAACCACATAACAAATTATGGGCGAAACAACAGTCTGGGCTGGCTTCAGAAAAGTTCATTATGCTCAGTGGTTTTATGCCCTCAAGAAAAGATCTTCATAAAGGCACTCCATATCTTTTAGAAGCTCTGAGGATTCTCGCTGACAATAAAGCTATCGATTTCGGCCAATTGGAATTAGTGGTGTTTGGGAATCGGGATGAAAAGAATGTTCCTGAGTTTCCGGTTAAAACTACTTTTCTGGGAACAGTTTCAGACGATGAAAAACTAGCTATTTTTTACAGTGCTGCGGATGTTTTTCTTACGCCTTCTTTAGAGGATAATCTGCCCAATACGGTAATGGAAAGCCTCGCTTGCGGAACTCCTGTAGTGGCTTTTACAACAGGTGGTATTCCGGATATGGTGATACATAAGGGAAATGGTTATTTGGCCCAATACAAATCGGCACAAGATTTTGCAGAAGGCATTAATTGGGTATTGACCAACCCGGCGAGAGAGAATTTGAACAAAGCAGCAAGACAGACGGTTGAAGAGAAGTTCTCCGAGAAAGTTATAGCCGCCCGTCATATTGAAATATATAGAGACCTGCTTGAAGTAGGAAATAATTACAAGAGTGGAAAGAAAAATTAACCCTCTTCTCAGCGTTATTACAGTGGTTTTTAACAACGCTGAAAGCATTGAGCGTACCATTCTCTCTGTTATAAATCAGACTTATCCGAATATTGAATATATAGTAATAGACGGAGCGTCGACTGATGGTACACTAGACATCATAAAAAAATACAACGATAAAATCGCCGTTGTCCGGTCAGAAGAAGACGAAGGAATTTATGATGCTATGAATAAAGGGCTTGACGCTGCCACAGGCGATTATGTCCTTTTCATGAACTCAGGTGACGAAATATACGCCAGTGATACCGTTGAGAAGGTGTTTAAATCGTCTCCCGAAGCCGATATTTATTATGGTGAAACCGAAATGTACGATGAACGCTGGCAAAGTCTCGGAAGAAGAAGGCATCATACCCCTCAGCAACTTAGCTTTAAAAGCTTTCGTTACGGTATGAGTGTTAGTCATCAAGCTATTTATATTAAACGCTGTATTACTTCTCCCTATAATCTGAAGTATCAATTGAGTGCTGATATTGATTGGATTCTCAACGCCCTTGAAAAAGCCACTACCATTGTTAATACGAGAACATATGTTGCTAAGTACCTGGTTGGTGGGATGTCAAAGAAAAAGCATCGTCAAAGCCTGATAGAACGATTCCAAATCTTTAATAAACATTACGGACTAATTCCTAATATCCTTAATCATATTGTAATTGCAGGTAATCTCTTTTTTTACTACGCAAAATACAGAAGAACAAATGATTGATAAAAAAAGCAGGTTGACTGAACAACCTGCTTTTTTTATCAATCGCGATGATCTCTTTAACTTCTTTTTCTTTCCCTATAGCCAGCGAAGCCAAGACCTCCAAGCAGAAGGATAGATGCGATGAGTGAGATTTTTTCTCCGGCATAATAAGAAACGGGCTCAAACTTGAATTCAAGTTTATGATTTCCGCCTGGTAACTGGGCGGCCCTTAAAATATAATTAGCTCTGAAATGAGGTATTTTCTCGCCATCTAGGTATGCATTCCAGCCTTTATTATACCAGACTTCAGCAAAAACAGCAATCATATCCCTTCCACATGAATATTCGTACTTAAGATGGTCCGGGTGGTAATCTACCAGCTTTATGGTGGCATTCGGGTCAGGAACGCCCGCTTTTTTAAGATCTATTAAAGATTTGAAACTCTCATCAACTATTGCTTCTTTTCTGGGATCGAAACTGTTGATCCCTTTCATCTCTTCTTCCGCATTTTTTACATAAAGGATATTAGAAATAAACCAGGCGTTCCCACATGCGGTGCTTCTGTTTTGAATCCGTTGCGATTGCCCCTTCTCGTCTGCAGTAATAACATATTTTGTATTCAACATGTCGAGAACATCTTCGTTTATGGCACCATTAAACTGCCTTTCTATCACTTCCTGAAAACGTTTCAGCTTTGCAGCATGGTAACCACCTATCGTTTTGTGAAAATAAGAAGCTGTAGCATCTGAAAACGTATTTATCGTGAGATCAAGTACCCGGTAGTTAAGACTTTGGTCTCTGTTAATAAGCTCATCTACCTGTCTTGCCTGAAAGGTCTGATCAAGAGTAGACTGCTCAACGAATTTGTTGTTATTCAGATATCTTTTGTCAACAGACCAAAGGTCTATTAGAGTAACTGCAGCAATGAGAATGAAAGTTAATTGAGCATTAATTTTCTTTTTTATGAATGCCCACAATATTACTGCTGCAATCACAACAAAGGAAAGCGAACGTAACGCATCGGCCCTTAAGATGCTGGTCCTGTCTTCAATCAGGCTTGTAACAATAGAGTTAGCAAAGCCCTGATCTCCACCTGTTACCTCAGTTAAGCCTTTGATAACAGCCTCTTGATTAGATGATTTAAAACTTAAAAATAAGCCGGGAACAGCAATCAGGATGAAAAGGATGCCACCGGTTATATAAATGGAGTATTGTAGCTTCTTTAGAAGCGATTTAGTGTCATGTTCGCCTGAAGTAATCTCCTTGATTGTAAGAACTGCAAGTATTGGGAATAACAATTCTGTGACGGCAAGAATCGATTCAACCGCCCTGAACTTATTATACAAAGGGAAGTAATTAAAGAAAAGATCAGACAGGAAAGGGAGATTTTTTCCGAAGGAAAGGAACATCGTAAGCAACGTCGCCCCAAGAATCCACCACTTCAGCCGATCGTGTACAACAAATAGCCCGAGAATAAAGAGAAATGTAATGATAGCGCCGAAGTAATATGGTCCGGATGTGAAAGGTTTTTCACCCCAATAAGTGCTTACAAGGCCCATCCCCTGCAACTGTTGTAATGCCCCTTCAACTTGAGTTTCTGGTATGCCTTTATTGATCAAGGTCTTTGCTACTTCTGAATCTTTGTCAAGCCTCTTCCCTGATTCTCCGCCATAGGCATTAGGGACGAGAAATGTGAGGCATTCGCCGACACCCTGGCTCCATCGGTATGCATATTCCCTGTCGAGACCATCAGATGGTGTTGCCCCTTCCGTTTTAATATTTGATTTTCCTCTGATAGATTCCTGGCCGTATTCGTAAGTGGTCCATAAAGTTCCGGCGTTTACCGCCGCTCCAATAACTACTGCGACAGCGAGATACGCTACAGATTTAAAAAACGTTCTCGTTGTTTTCGACTTGATTGCATGATATAGCTCAATCCCTGCCAATACCAATAATACCAACAACAGATAATAGGTCATTTGAACATGATTGGCTCGTATTTCAAGAGCAACGGAAAGAGCAGTGATAGCAGCTCCAAATAAATATCTTCCCCTGAATGTAATGATTACACCTGCTATAATCGGAGCAAAGAAGGAAATTGCCAGAGCCTTATTGAGGTGTCCAGCTTCAAGAATTGTGAAATTATATGTAGAAAAAGCAAATGCTATAGCCCCAGCTGCAGCCAGCCACGGCTTCGCTTTTAATAAGGAAAACAGCATATAAGCCCCCAATAAAAGCAAAAGGACAATATGAATCGGATTTGGAAATACATCTGCAAAGAATTGAATTACATACGAACTCAAATTCATATGATATTGAGTCCATATCTGATATGCAGGCATCCCACCGAACATCGAGTTTGTCCATAATGGCCCGGTTCCGTCTTTAGCCTTGAAGTCCATTATTTCCTTTTGCATAGCTTTCGCCTGCAGTACATCACCTTGATAAAGCTTTTTACCCTGAAGTGCCGGACTGAAATAGACAAAACACATTGCTAAAAAAAGTCCGATGATGGCCAGATGTACGCCGTTACGTTTAAACCAGTTGTTCATTATTGAAATTATTGGAGACCAAAAATAGAACTTTTTAGGGGATAGTAAACAGACAAAGAATATTAGCTGCGGCGATGATTATAAATATGGCTGATAAAATGTCGTTTCTTCAAATTGTTGTTTATCTTTCTTCCGTTTTTAATTCACTTTCGAGCTATAATGATATTATACGACTTTGCAGGACGTTCATGCTTATTACCCCGCTTAATTGCAGTATTAAGAGAAAGTCTTAATGAGTTAAGAGCCAAAATAGTTTATGTAATCCTACCCATATTCTTTTTTCCTCTTTCTGTGGCAGCCCAGCTTTGTAACGGTAGTCTGGGCGACCCTATTGTTAATATCGATTTTGGCAGGGGAAGTGCTGTAAGAGGTGCCCCTCTTGCAGCGGGCATCACGAACTACCGGTATTCTGGTTCGAATGTGGATGACGGCTTTTATACCATAGTGAACAATACCTCGGGCATGAACCAAAACTGGTTTACCACTAATGATCATACACCGGGAGACACTGACGGCTATATGATGCTGGTCAACGCCTCTCACGACCCCGGTGATTTTTATAAAGTGAGCATTACCGATCTTTGCCCAGGAACTAAGTATGAAGCCGCTGCCTGGATAATGAACTTGTTGACCGGCTATGACGGTAAGAAGCCAAATATTACATTTTGGGTGGAGACAGCTGCCGGAAATCTTATTGGGCAGCCATATACCACCGATAGCATTCCTCAAAGCACTACTCCGCAATGGCTCCAGTACGGATTTTTTTTTACTACCCCGGCTGGCACTTCCGAAGTTGTATTAAATATACGGAATAACGGGCCGGGAGGGGCAGGAAATGACCTTGTTCTGGACGATATTACTTTCAGGCCGTGTGGACCCGATGTTGTTGTGTCGGCATCGTTGGGTAACACATCGATGGACTGTTGCGAAGGGGATGATGTTAACCTTGAATTAGTTGCATCAGTATCCGGCGATTTTTTGAATCCTCTTACTCAATGGCAGAGTTATGATGGTTCTGTATGGCGGGATATAACAGGCGAATCAACGAACCGCCTTCAGGTTTCATTTGCCGATGCGTCGCCAGGCAACTACTTATATCGTCTGGCAGTAGGTGAGCCGTCCACGTTCGGATCTGAAAGATGCCGGATTAATTCAAATGTTTTTACAATCACGGTAAACCCTAAGCCGGTTCCGGCCGCACGAAACGACGGACCTGTATGTTATGGTGACGATCTTGTTTTAACAGCGCAAGGGGGAGGTACATATGCCTGGGCCGGTCCCAATGGGTTTACATCTTCTGAACAATCGCCTGTCATCAGAAATATTACAGCCGCCGCAGCCGGAGTATATAAAGTT
The DNA here is from genome assembly GCA_031981225.1 of Pararcticibacter sp. Classification (GTDB taxonomy): domain Bacteria; phylum Bacteroidota; class Bacteroidia; order Sphingobacteriales; family Sphingobacteriaceae; genus Arcticibacter. The sequence continues at coordinate 19,250 of DALYUO010000039.1, read as the reverse complement.
ACCGTTATTTCTGCTGCAGGATGTATCCAAACAGATCAAACAATGGTAGAAGTCGTTCCTCCGCCGGCGGCTAACGCAGGAGACGACGTCACTATCTGCTTGGGTGAAAGTGCTGTTTTGCGTGCTGCCGGAGGGACTACGTATAAGTGGGTACCATCTGAAGGATTGTCTGATGCCGATAGTCCGGATCCTATAGTCACACCTACTCAAACTACTACCTATACTGTTTCTGTGTCTAATGGCCCCTGTACTGTTTCAGACGATGTACTCGTTACAGTTTTGCAACCAGCCATAGCATACGCAGGTTCTGATAAAGTAATAATCGAAGGTGATTCTGTGATGTTAGAAGGAAAGGTAACAGGCCCTGCCGACCTCAGATACTATTGGACACCCTCTGATTATCTTGATGATCCTGCCTCTTTGCATCCAAAGGCCAGTCCCCCGTCCGACATGGTCTACACCCTTCACGCCGAATCAAATAATCAATGTACCACCACTTCGGATGAAGTTTTTGTAAAAGTATTTAAGAAGCTTGTTATACCAAACGCATTTTCTCCTAACGGAGATGGAATCAACGATGTCTGGAATATTGAAGCTCTTGCCTTTTATCCCCAATCTGATATAAAAGTGTATAGCAGGTACGGTGCATTGATCTTTTCAGAGACCGGTTATTTAAAACCATGGGATGGAAAACTAAACGGAAAAGATCTTCAGCCTGGAGTATATTATTATATTATTTCACCAAAGCCGCGCCTTAAGCCCGAAGTTTACCGGGGCTGGGTGGTTATTGCAAAATAGTATCGCTTTTTACTTTATCTCTTCGAAGTCGATAAAGTCGCCCGCTTTATCTGCTGCCCTTGCTTCTTTATCCTTTGGAGGGATATAGTCGATGCTAATCTTTTCAGAAGGCCGGTTTGAACTTCTGCTGTTTGGGCGTTGTTGCCGGTATTGGTTGTTAACCTGTTGCTGCGCTTTGTTAACCATTTTCTGAAACAGAAAAGGCAACAGCAGCCTGACAAGCATCTTAATAAGCCACAGTATACAGATTGTTATAAATAAAAACTTTAGTACTCCCATTCTTTACAAATACAAATATGACGATTAAACCAGTAAAATATTACATCTGTAAAGCAACATTTACATTCGTGTGAAATAAAATACCGCTAGTCTCCCTCGATGATTTCTGCCACGCGCCCTATCTGACCGTCTTCCAGACGTACTTTAATGCCCCTTGAGTGAAAGGCAGAGCTGGTAAGCAGATCTTTCACAAAGCCCCTTGTTCGTTTCCCTGTCCGCTGGTCTTTTTTAAGAATAATCTCCACCTCAAGACCAGGATAAATATCTTTTCTGTTTTGTCCGTTCATTGTTTTAGCTTTAAGCAAAGATAGCAATCGGTGATCAGCTGTCAGTAATCAGCGACTTATTCTTAAAGCGCCGCGCTCCTGATACTTGATACTAATATCTTGATACTCTATACAACTCACATCCCACTATCCCCTTCCCTCCATTTCCTTCTCCAGCGCAAACATCTCGTCACGAAGTTTTGCAGCCAAAAGGAAGTCCATATCTTTCGCAGCAGCAAGCATATCTTTTTTTGTTTTTTCAATAGCTTTTTTCAGTTCCGGCTTACTCATATATTGAACGATTGGATCAGCAGCTACAGAATTCACTTCATCAATACCAACATACACCTTCTGCACACCCCCCTTGAAGTCAACTACCGAGGTTTGTTCTATAATTGCTTCTTTCGATTTACCAACCGTGCGTGGGGTTATGCCATGCTCTTCATTATATTTTGTCTGTTTCTCGCGTCTTCTGTTCGTTTCGTCAATAGTGATACGCATGCTGTCAGTGATCTTGTCGGCATACATAATCACCCTTCCCCTGTCATTTCTCGCGGCACGCCCGATGGTCTGAATCAATGAACGTTCCGAACGCAGGAATCCCTCCTTATCAGCATCCAGGATTGCAACCAAAGACACTTCAGGCAGATCAAGTCCCTCTCTGAGAAGGTTGATCCCCACCAGAACATCAAATTCACCTAAGCGTAAGCCTCTGAGAATCTCGACCCTCTCTAAAGTCTTAACCTCTGAGTGAATATATCGCACCCTAATGCCAAGCCGGTCCATATATTTAGTAAGCTCCTCTGCCATTCTTTTTGTGAGGGTAGTAACGAGTATACGGTCGCCCAGTTTAACTGTCTGATCTACTTCCTCCAGAAGGTCGTCTACCTGGTTAATTACCGGCCTTATTTCTATCGTAGGATCAAGCAGTCCGGTTGGCCGGATCACCTGTTCGACTACTACACCTCCCGATTTTTCAAGTTCAAAGTCGCCCGGAGTAGCGCTCACATATATGGTTTGGGGAGCAAGTCTTTCAAACTCTTCAAAGTTAAGAGGCCGGTTATCAAGCGCTGCCGGAAGCCTGAACCCGTAATCTACCAACGCCATTTTCCTCGAACGGTCACCGCCATACATTGCTCTGATCTGCGGAACGGTAGCATGGCTTTCATCAATTACCATGAGATAATCATCCGGAAAATAATCCAGCAGACAGAATGGACGCATCCCTGGCGTCCGTCCGTCGAAGAAACGCGAGTAGTTTTCTATTCCGCTACAGTAACCCAGCTCTCGCATCATTTCCAGGTCGTAATTCACTCGTTCTTCCAGGCGCTTTGCCTCAAGAAACCGTTGCTCTCCTATTAATTGTTGCTTACGTGTTTCCAGCTCTTCCTGTATTGCCCATACCGATTTGTTGAACCGGTCGCGGGGAGTAACAAACAGATTTGCAGGGTATACAACCATATGAGTCATTTTCTCAATAGTCTTGGCCGTTGAGGGGTCTATTAAGGTCAGCTCTTCAATATCGTCGCCAAAAAAGCTCACCCTGTAGGCATAATCGAGATAGGCAGGATAGATATCCACTGTATCCCCCTTAACCCTGAACGTCCCTCTTCTGAAATCCGCAGTAGTTCTCGCATAAAGAATTTCAACCAGTCGGTGAAGAAAAGCATTCCGACTGATTCTGGTTCCTACAGCAAAACGGAAAACCGAATTGTAAAAATCCTCCGGATTGCCCATGCCATAAATGCACGAAATTGAAGAAACAACTATGATGTCCCTCCTTCCCGACATAAGTGACGATGTGGTACGAAGTCGCAGCTTTTCGATCTCGTCATTTATCTGGAGATCCTTTTCTATGTAGGTATTTGTGGTAGCAATATAAGCTTCCGGTTGGTAGTAATCGTAATAGGATACAAAATAATTAACGGAGTTTTCGGGAAAGAACTGCTTAAATTCACCATAAAGCTGGGCCGCCAGAGTCTTGTTGTGACTTAAAATAAGCGTTGGCTTCTGGGTTTGTTGTATCACGTTGGCAATAGAAAAAGTCTTCCCCGACCCTGTAACCCCCAAAAGCGTCTGATAATGGTCTCCATTCTGTACCCCTTCAACCAGTTGTCTGATTGCCTCAGGCTGGTCGCCCGTGGGTTGATAGTCAGATATTAATTTAAAATCCATGCAAGATCAAAGATAATGAAATATGCCGAACCCATCTGTGTGCCGGTTGAACAGACTGGGGAACTACCGGGTAGTTCCGGCAATCAAGCCTCGTTTAACAATGTATTAACTAATGCGATTGAAATCAAAACGCTGTTCTGATATTTTAGTTTAGTTAAATAATCATTTAAAGAGGGGGCAACATTTGCCGATTATATTACTTCTATAAGATAGAAATGCTTAATTTTATCATTATATGTTTGTTTTAAATAATACGCCCTCGATTGGAAATAATTTCCTGGCCGAATTACGGGATGCTCAGATACAGCAGGATAGTATGCGTTTTCGTAAAAATCTTGAACGCCTGGGAGAGATCTTTGCCTACGAAATAAGTAAAACTTTAGCGTATATAGATACAGAGTTTGAAACCCCTCTCGGCACTGCTCTCGTTTCAGTAGTGGAAGAACACCCTGTTCTTGCAACTATTCTTCGGGCCGGACTGCCGCTTCATCAGGGTTTACTGAATTATTTTGACAAAGCGGATTCTGCCTTTATTGCTGCATACAGACAAACAACCAAAGACGACGGCTTTGTTATTCAAAAGGAATACGTAACCAGTCCCGACTTAAACGGTAAGATAGTTATAGTAGCTGATACGATGCTTGCGACCGGAAGGAGTATCGTACTTAGCTGTAAGGAGCTGCTCGATCAGTACAGGATAAAGCAATTGCACATTGTATCTGTAATAGCCAGTACCGAAGGAGTAGCCTATGTAAAGGCAAACTTGCCTAAAGCAAGATTATGGCTGGGAGCCATTGATGAGGAAATGACCACCAAGGCATATATTGTTCCAGGGTTAGGCGACGCGGGTGATCTCGCTTTTGGAATAAAAGAGTGACATGAGATATAAGCACATTTTTTTCGATTTGGACCATACACTGTGGGATTTTGATAAAAATGCGGAGGAAACACTGCAGGAGTTATATAAAACCTATGAGCTTGACGGATTAGGTGTTTCCTGTGCAGACACCTTCATTTCCACTTATACAAAAAACAATCATGAACTCTGGACTTCCTATCATGAGGGGAAGATTTCGAAAGATGAGCTGAGACAGACCCGTTTTAAAAAGACATTTCTCGATCTGGGTTTGTCGCCTGAAATAATACCTTCTTTTTTTGAAGATGACTACGTCCGTATCTGTCCGACGAAGACGAATCTTTTTCCCTACGTTCATGAGACCCTTAGCTATCTGGAAGAAAGATATAGCCTGCATCTTATTTCAAATGGTTTTTTAGAATCTACCCAAATGAAGGTAGACCTCTGCGGATTGGAACGATATTTTAAAACCGTGGTAATATCTGAAAATGTAGGTTTTAACAAGCCTGACAGAGCCATTTTTGACTTTGCACTGAATGGCGCAGGAGCGCAAAAAGGGGAGAGCCTGATGGTTGGAGATAGCTTGGAAGCAGATGTAAGGGGAGCGTTGAGCTATGGAATGAGCGCCATTTATTTCAACCCTGGCTGTAAACCGAAACCTGCAGACGTAGAAGTACAAGTAACACAGTTATACGAATTAATGAACTTGTTATGAATGCCAGGTTGTTTGCCGAATCTATACTAAGGGTTATTAATGACTACCAGGAGGCCCTTAAAGATTTTTCTGAAGATGAATTTTGCAGAAAACCTGAAGACGGCAGATGGTCCTATGCTGAAATCTATTGCCATATTATTCAGGTAAACATGCGTTCACTTCTGGCTATCGAAAGGTGTATTTATGGTAAGCAGCAACAGAAAAGAGATGTTGCGCCTTTGATCAGCCGACTTATTTTATATTTTGGCCGGCTTCCGCCCGGCCGGATAAGGATACCTGCTAATATCAGTGCCATTGTGAAAGTTATAACAAAAGAAGAAGCAAAGAACGACCTTATTAAATTTACAGGAAAGCTTAACGAGCTGATGCCTAAAATCTTAAAATGCTCGCCCTATCAGCGGATAAGACATCAGAGGCTGGGGATGCTGAATTGCAATGAGTGGATTCGCTTCATCGAAATATACAGCATCTATCATTTTAAAAGTATGCAAAAAATGAGCAACTCAAAACGTTGACATATAATTTTCAGCATTCGCTGCTTTTATCCTAATATTGCCGTTTAAAATTCCGTTGAAAGTATGATCAATCAGTTCCGAAGTTTAAACCCCGTTAACCTGATATTTCTGGCTGTAATGGCCATAATATTACGGACCGGCGTTTTGCTTAGATTGCCTGACTCATCCAGCTTTTCTCTTTTGGAATCTTATACCGGCTTGCTGATAGACATTCCTAAAGATCTGTTTACGCCATTCAGCAGTGTTTTTTATGCAATCGTTGTTGTACTGATACAGGCAATACTTCTTAACCGGATTGTTAATAACTATAATCTTTTAGGAAAACCTTCCTTTATACCCGCGCTGATGTATATTACGGCGACTGCTATTCTGGAACCTTTTATAGTCCTCAATCCCGTTCTTATCGCAAATTTTCTTGTCTTATGGATGATAGAAAAGTTCATGAGCATTTACCGGCGGGAAGGAGTGCTTTCGGTATTATTTGATCTGGGAATGATAGTAGCTGCAGGGACTTTAATTTACTTTCCTTTTATCGCAATGCTTCCCTTATTGTGGATATCCCTTATAATTTTCAGGCCGTTTAACTGGAGAGAATGGGTTGCAGGGCTTACGGGCTTCATCACGATCTGGTTTTTTGTTATGACGGTTTATTATCTCAACGGCTCACTTCACGAATTTATCAAAACAATTCCACTGGTAACAGCTTTTCATCCCGGCTTCCGTGTAAACCCATATGATTATATTGTGCTTATTCCCGTGCTGTTGATATTGATATCATCTGCTTTTACAATATGGCATAAATTTTACCGCAGCAATGTTCATGTACGTAAAGCCTATTTCATTCTTTTGTTCCTGCTGCTCTTTTCAATATTATCATTCTCCCTAAGCATTGAGTATGAAATTTACCACTTCCTTTTGGCCATACCTGCCCTGGCCATATTTATGTCTCACTTTTTTTTAAACGCTACAAAACGTTGGTTTTACGAAAGCGTCTATCTGCTCCTGGCAGCGTTTATAATCTATTTTCAGTTTGTGTAAGTGGGTATGGGATCCAACACAAGTATCAAGATATTAGTATCAAGTATCAAGACACGAGAATCAGGAAACAAGAATTAAGAGTTCCGTTGTCAGTAGAAAGGATCCGATTATATACTCTTTCATTAATTAAATCCCGCTATGCGTTTTGTCTTGATACTTGATACTTGCGTCTTGATACTGTTATCACTCCTCATCCTTAACCTTTTTTAACAAAATAAAAGATACAGGCAATCAAAATTTAGATAGTTTTGTATCATGAAGATCGCAACTGCCGTTTTTACCGGATCGAAATGTGATAAGGAGAGCATTGAAGTTGCTGTGCAAAAGCCAGATCAGCAATCGGTTATGCTATGGTATACAGACGGTCCAGGTATTTTTGAATCTATAAGAACCGTTCATTGCTAATGGTCAACCTGGTTATTGACATAGGAAATACACTTTCCAAAATCGCCCTGTTTGATAACCGGAAACTACAGGAGTTCGAGACTTCAATAGATGTAACAGAACAAACTATATCTGCATGGTTTCAGAAATATGAGATTCATAATGCGATAGTTTCTTCTGTAAGGAAGAGTACAGATGAACTTGAAACATATCTCAGCTCCAGGTGCAGGTACTTTCGTTTCGATGCAAGCGTTCAGGCGGGAATAGTGAATCACTATAAAACGCCTTTAACATTAGGTCTGGACAGATATGCTGCAGTGATTGCTGCGAGCACTTTGATGCCCCGAACTGATTGCCTTGTAATTGATGCCGGCACTTGTGTCACATATGACTTTATAGACAGTGAAAGAAATTATTATGGTGGAAGTATATCACCGGGTATTGGAATGAGATTAAAAGCAATGCATACTTTTACCGGGCGGCTTCCGTTAGTTGAGTTTAATGATGCATTCGATACAGAATATGGGCAGGATACAGAAAGCGCGCTGGTATCGGGTGTTCGTAACGGAATTATTTATGAAGTAACGGGGTTTATTAATAGTTTTTATAGTAAGCATTCTAACCTCAAAGTACTTCTTTGCGGCGGAGATATGAATTTTTTTGATAGACAGTTGAAAAATAGCATCTTTGCCGGCATTGTAAAGACCGAACCCAATCTGGTTCTTATTGGTTTAAACGAAGTTATTCATCAGCATAATGAGTAGAATTTTTAAAAATATATTTTTCTTTTGGGTTTTTGCAAGCTCTTTAAGTGTTGCGGCGCAAACCACTACAAGTTCCACGTACTCGCAGATGGGGCCGGGCCTTCTAAACAGATCCCTTCTTCCGCAGAGCAGAGCTATGGGCGGTATATCAGCCGGTTTACGTAAGCCGGGAGCTTACAATAATGTAAATCTGGCTAACCCTGCCTCATATTCAGCTATTCAGCTCACTACATTCGATGCAGGTATCTCCGGAGAGTTCCTTGATCGCAGCAAAGGC
>DALYUO010000039.1:4566-11159 GCA_031981225.1 Pararcticibacter sp. | reverse complement strand
TTTTACAGGATCGTTAAGCCATCTCGTATTTGGTATTCCCGTAACCAAAACATCAGCGCTGAGTTTCGGTATCCTTCCTTACAGCAGTCTTGGTTACCAAACGCGTGTCAGAGGGGCTCTGGATACAAGTATTGTAGATCATTTGTATAACGGAGACGGTGGTCTATCTAAGGTATACCTTGGTTATGGTATTCAATTAAGTAAGCATTTCAGCATCGGCGCTAATGCTTCATACATATTCGGCAAACTCGAAAGAAGCAGTTCTCTTGAGTTTGTTAACGATTTCTCAGCTTTTAACACCAGGCAGCAAAGCAGCAGCAGCATAGGAGGGTTCAATTTTGATTATGGCCTTCAATATACCGGTAACTTATCTAAGAGCACCAGGCTTATACTGGGATATGCGGGAACAGCGTCTTCAAAGCTTGACCTTGACGAAAGTTCTGTATTCACCCGCTACGTGAAAGGGGCTGGAGGAGAAGAAGAAGTTGCTGCCGATACTGCATATCAGTATAGTTCGGCTACAAAAACACTTAAGCTGCCCATTATGCATACCGTTGGATTTACCGTAGAGAAGGTTAATAGATGGCTTTTGGGCGCCGACTTAAGGTTAGGGCAATGGGATAGTTACCGCGAGGGTAATGAGAATCCAGTGGAGATACAGAATGCGTATGGAATATCTGTAGGTGGCCAGATAACGCCCGACATAAACTCGGTAGGCAGCTATTTAAAGGTAGTGGATTATCGCTTGGGTTTTTCCTACGATAAGACCAATATGAGGATAAATAATACGGATATTAAGCAGATGGCCGTAACCTTTGGTTTTGGATTCCCGCTTCAGGCCAGTCCTACCCGCACAACCTTTTATAAAATAAACGTCGCTGCCGAATTAGGCCAGCGCGGTACAGAGTCTAGTAACCTGGTCCGTGAACGTTACATTAATTTCCATTTAGGGTTTACCCTTAATGATCAATGGTTCCGGAGATATAAATTTGATTAAGGTTTGAAACGTGTTCATGCTATCGGATTAACAATAGCTGTTGCCGCATGTTCTTTTTTAAGCTCCTGCGAGAATGATCTCAAGGAAGTAGAGAAGATAGCGGCGAAGGGACAATCTGCCCAGGTTGATAAATCAATCGGAGTTGAGGTTATTTACAGCGACTCAGCTGTAGTGAAGGCGAAAGTTCTCACTCCTGTCCTCAATTACTATAAAACTGTAACTCCTTATTATGAAATGCCGAAGGGCACAACTGTTATATTTTTTGATCAGAATCAAAAAGAAAGCAGCAGGATAACTTCCGACTATGCGATCATGCATGAAAAGAGCCGGATTGTGGAGATGAGAAAAAACGTTGTCGGAACCAGTGTGAAGGGCGACATCTTCAAGTCCGACGAACTAATCTGGGATCCCAAAAGACCCTATCCTATTTATTCTACCAAATTGGTCACTGTTACTCAGCCTAACGGAAATGTTATATTTGGCAATGGCTTTTCGAGTGATGAGAACTTTAAACGCTGGGAGTTAAGTGACGCTACCGGTAACTTCCCGTCAAACAGCGGTTTAATCGAGTGATTTCTAAAAGGTTTGATAGTGTAAATTCTGTTAGTATTTTTTTTTAAAAATTGTATCTTGCGCCCTCTTTTAGAATATGAATAAAGTTTAGAACATATGGGAATAATGAATTTTTTGCGGAACCGTGCAGGGGTTATCCTTGTAGGGGCAATTGGTTTTGCAATAGTAGCTTTTTTGGTAGGTGACGCTTTACGGGTTGGAAGTCCTTTTTTAAGTGGAAATCAATCCGAAGTGGGAGAGGTTGCCGGCAAGCCAATCAATATTGATGAGTTCAGAGCAAAAGTGGAGCAGAATGAAGCTCAGTTTAAACAGCAGATGGGACAGTCAACTCTGAATCCTCAGATGGCTTCTTATGTTGTTGAAAACACATGGAATCAAACGGTAACTGAAGTGCTTCTAAACAATGAAGTTAAAAGGCTGGGTCTTGAGGTTGGTAAAGTAGAGATTAACGACATGCTGACTGGTAAGAATCCCGATCCTCAGGTTGTTCAGGCCTTTGGCGATCCGCAGACAGGCGAAATAAACAGAGCTCAGCTTAATACCTTCCTTAACAATATGGATTCACAGGCAGGTAATCCAATGAGAGAGCAGTGGGGTAACTTCCTCTTAGGGTTGAAGAGAAGCCGCTTATTCCAGAAGTACAATAACCTGGTAAGAAACAGCATCTATGTGACTTCTCTCGAAGCACGCGAAGAGTATTTACAACGTAATAAGCTCGCGAGCTTTAATTACGTAAATCTTGAATATGCTTCCATTCCGGATAATAAAGTCACATTAACCGACGACGACTATCAGGAATACTATAATAAGAATAAGAAAAGATTTTATAACAGGGAAGAATCGCGGTCTTTCGACTATGTGGTTTTTGACGCAAGCCCTTCGAAGGCCGATTCAGTTGGCGCTATGCAATTAGCAAGGAAGCTTACTGCAGACTTTAAGACTACAACCAATGACTCTCTCTTCGTAAGTGTAAATTCGGATACAAAGACTCCTGTTTCTTATGTGAGAAAAGGACAGTTAGATCCTGCATTAGACTCAGCTGTATTTAACGCAAGTGTGGGAGCTGTAATAGGGCCGGTATTTAGTAATGGCGCCTTTAAAGTAGCGAAGGTAGTCGATGTAAGAATGAGTCCCGACTCGGTTAAGGCTAGTCACATTTTAATTAATCCAGCCACTGTAGGCGGATTGGACAAAGCTAAGTCGACCGCTGATTCTCTTAGAAACCTGATCAGTAAAGGAGCAAACTTTGCAGAACTTGCGAACAAGTTTGGCTCTGACGGTACTAAAGATAAGGGAGGCGACCTCGGTACGTTTGCCAGAGGTTCTATGATTCCGGCATTTGAAGAAGCTGTATTCAACGGACGTACAGGTGATCTTAAAGTAGTGTCCACTCAGTATGGCGTACACGTTGTAAGGATAGATAAGCAGGTAGGCTCCTCGAAAGTAGCGAAAGTAGCTGTTCTTGACAAGGTTGTTGCCAGCAGTAACCAAACTCAGCAGGCTGCTTACTCTAAAGCTTCCGAGTTCCTCGGAGCGGTAAACGATGCAAAAGCGTTTGATGAATATGCTCAGAAGCACAAGCTTCGGAAATTGGTAGCCGAGAATGTTAGCCCTTCTCAGTCTGCAGTTTCCGGATTAGATAACCCGCGTGAACTTGTTCGCTGGGCTTTCGAAGCTGAAGAAGGAGATGTTTCCGAAAAAGTATTTGAGATGGAAAATACGTATGTTGTTGCCAGGCTTACCGATATTCGTGAGAAGGGTATTCTTCCTCTTGAAAAAGTGAAAAAAGAAATTGAGCCGATGGTTCGCAATCAGGTTAAAGCACGCATGCTATCTGAGAAAATGGAGAAGGCCCTTGCCGGCGCTTCGTCTATTCAACAGGTTGCGTCAAAACTTGGAAGGCCTGTTCAGCCCGTACAGAACGTAGTATTCGCAAACCCGATCATTCCGGGTGTTGCACAGGAAAATAAAGTAGTGGGTACGGTATTTGGTCTTGCACCCCGCAAACTTTCTAAAGTTATTGAAGGAGAGCAGGGTGTTTACCTGGTACAGGTGAATGGTTTTACTAATCCTGCGCCGTTAACCAATACCTTCAGTCAGAAACAACAAATGTCCCAGACCACAGATCAAAGGGCTCAGGGGCAGGTGCTCGATGTATTGCGCGAAAAGGCCGATATAAAGGATTACCGCCTGAAGTTTTTCTAAAAAAAATTACCTGTTTTTTTGTAAAGCGAAGACTGTCAGTTGTTTTGTGCTTGAAACTTACAACTTATTACGTATAACTTAATACTAATCTTAGAGGTCCGGAAGAGAAATTTTCCGGACTTTTTTTATTTAATGACATTGCTTTTAAAACAATATCAGTTTTAAAGTTTTTACTTTATGCTTATAGGGTTTGGTTTTTAAGTGTCGATCTTTGACATTTGAAAATAGGTGAATAAAATGGATATTAACGAGAACATAGTAAACCGGGTGGCGCAGAGTGGTCTGATCAGCTTTGATTTGGCCGACCTTTATCCACATGGTGAGCGGGTAACTTACGATATAAAAGACAATCTGTTTCATGGATTGATACTTAAAGAGAAGGATTTTCGCGAGTTTATTAAAGAACACAACTGGGAGCAATATACTGGGAAGAACGTTGCAATTATATGCTCTTCAGATGCTATAGTTCCTACATGGGCATATATGTTGCTGGCTAATAGAATGGCTCCATATGCCAGAAAAGTTATATTTGGATCTCTTGATACGCTGGAGACAGTTCTTTTTCAAAAGGCAATAGAAGAGCTTGATATGGAAAACTACCGCGACAAACGGGTGGTTATAAAAGGATGCGGTGATATAGCTGTCCCGGTTTCAGCTTACGTTGATCTTACAGCAAGACTGACTAAAGTTGCTAAGAGCGTGATGTACGGAGAGCCATGTTCGACAGTCCCGGTATTTAAACGTAAAGATTAGAATAAGTAAGATGCAGGAAATTGTTAACTTACCTGATAATATTCAAATGAAGATATATAAATTATGGTGTTTAAAAGCAGAAGGGCAATTTATAATATGAGTAAGTTTTTATTTCTGCTCCCGCTTTTTCTATTTACCCAAACGGTTTTTTCTCAGAGCCTGGAGAATAGAAAAGAGCCTGCCTTTAAACCCGGTGAAGAGCTGAAATATCGTTTGCGATATGGATTTATTACTGCAGCTGAAGCTACATTAAACGTTCTTGATTCAGATGTGCGGTTTGACAATAAGGCCGTTTACCACCTTGTGGCTCAGGGAAGGACTGCTGCCTCATTTAATCTCTTTTACAAGGTAAGGAACCGCTACGATTCGTACATTGATCGCACTGAACTGATACCATACCTTTATACCGAGAATATTCGTGAAGCCAATTACCGCCGGGTCGACAAGGTGCGCTTTTATCAGGACCAGGAGAAAGTGGTGGGGAACAAAGGGACATTTAAAGGAAAAGATAAAACCTTCGATTTGGTTTCTGCATTCTATTTCGCCCGAAGTCTCGACCTTTCCTCAGTAAAGCTTGGAACCGAGTTTACTATTCCCTACTTCCTGGACGACGAAGTCTCTGAATTGAAAATAACCTATGTTGGTAAAGAAAAGGTTAAGACTTCAATAGGAACTTTTAATTGTTTGAAATTTAACCCATCGATCAAACCAGGTCGTATCTTCCGCAAAGACAGTAAGCTCTATTTATGGATTACCGACGACGGAAACCGTATTCCAGTTAAAGCGCAGGTAGAGATTCTCGTTGGATCAGTAACTTTAGAGATCACTTCTGCCAAGGGGCTGAGGTACTAATGATGGGTTGCTGAAACCCATCCGTATTACCGTGACAGACGGTTGTTGTTGTATCCTGTTACATGTTGTGCCGGTTAATAATAAAGCTGTAGGTTAAAATCTCTGTTTCTCAACCAAATATTTCCGACATTTGCACTTCAAATTGAATAAATATGTTAGAGGTACAGCAGACTTTAGTGCATGAGGATATTTTAGAGGAGAATTTTGTATGCCACCTGGATAAATGTAAAGGAGCCTGCTGTGTGGAAGGTGATGCCGGGGCTCCGCTTGAGAAAAGCGAACTAAAGATACTCGAAGAGATCTACGAGCATGTAAAGCCATATATGACTCAAAAGGGAATTGAAACCGTAGAGCAAAATGGTACATGGGTCCGCGATTTCGAAGGTGATTACACAACTCCCTGCATTGATGGAAATAAAGAGTGTGCTTACGTAATATCAGAAGATGGCGTGAGTAAATGCGCTATTGAAAAAGCCTGGGCTGAAGGGAGGGTTAATTGGAAAAAGCCCATCTCTTGTCACCTTTATCCTATCCGGATTACAGAGTATCCAGAGTTTGATGTATTAAATTACGATCGCTGGCATATTTGTAAGTCGGCCTGTTCCTTCGGAAAAGAACTTAAAATACCCGTTCATCAGTTTTTAAAGGAACCTCTTATCAGAAAATATGGGGAAGACTGGTATAATGAGCTTGAGGGAGCGGTCAACATCTGATAGCTTCCTGCACCTGTATCAAATATGAACGATATAAATCATACAAGTCTCTCTGCTCCGGATATAAATATTCCCCCTGCAGATTTAGGTACTAAAATAATTGTCTTCGGCGCCTCTGGCCAGTTAGGACAGTGTCTTCAACAGGAAGCGGCAGCTAGGGGGATTAAGAATATAAGTTTTCTCCCTGAGGAAAAAGCCAATATCCTTGACAAGGACATGGTAGCAAAGGTGTTTGCTGATGAAATGCCAGCATATGTTATCAATTGTGCCGCCTATACAGCAGTTGACAGAGCCGAGGATGAAATTGACACAGCCCGGAAGGTAAACAGGGACGGAGCAGCTAACCTCGCGACCGTTTGCCGTTCTCATCAATCAACTCTTATTCATATTTCAACTGATTTTGTTTTCGAAGGTCATGTTCCCCGGGTCCTGACAGAATCTGAACCTGCGAGGCCCATCAATATCTACGGACTTACCAAGTTACAGGGTGAGGCAGCTAT
>DALYUO010000039.1:0-4556 GCA_031981225.1 Pararcticibacter sp. | reverse complement strand
CATACACAAGTATTACATTCTCCGCACCAGCTGGCTGTATTCGGAGTACGGAAATAATTTTGTTAAAACCATGCTCAAACTTGGAAGGGAGAGAGATGAACTGAGCGTAGTTGTTGATCAGGTAGGCACGCCTACTTACGGTATGGATCTGGCTTCAGCTATCTTCAGCATCATTCAGTCTGATGTTCATGCATACGGGATATATCATTACAGCAACGAGGGTGTCGCCTCCTGGTATGACTTTGCGAAGGCGGTGTTTGACCTGAGCAGCACACCTGTGAAATTAAAACCTGTAAAAACATCAGAATATGTAACAAAAGCTGCAAGACCAGCCTTTTCTGTGATGGATAAGTCAAAGATTAAAGATACTTTTGGTTTAGAGATCCCTTACTGGCGCGACAGCTTGTCGTCATGTATCGGTAACCTGCAGACTACCGACACCTCTGGGAAATAGAGTAATCAGAAGGCTTGAAATGGTTTAAATTAGTAGATAAAACGAACTTTTGCTTTAACTAAGAGATTGACACAATGAAAGGAATCATACTTGCGGGCGGATCCGGAACAAGGCTTCACCCTCTTACACTGGCAACCAGTAAACAGATGATGCCGGTTTACGATAAACCGATGATCTATTATCCCCTTTCAATTTTAATGCTTGCCGGTATACGGGAAATCCTCATTATCTCAACGCCCCATGACCTGCCTAACTTTGAACGGTTGCTAGGCGATGGATCGCGAATTGGCTGTCGTTTTACTTATAAAGTGCAGGAAGAGCCGAACGGCCTGGCCCAGGCTTTTGTAATAGGAGAAGAGTTTGTTGGCAGCGATAGTGTAGCCCTGATTCTTGGAGATAATATATTTTATGGCGACGGCCTTTCGGTATTGTTACAACAGATGAAGGAGCCGGACGGGGGAGTCGTATTTGCCTATCAGGTTTCCGACCCTGAAAGATACGGCGTGGTAGAGTTCGACGGAGATAACAACGTTATCTCAATAGAAGAGAAACCCGCGGCGCCCAAATCTAATTTTGCAGTGCCTGGTTTATATTTCTACGATAACGAAGTGGTCGAAATCGCCAAACATATTAAACCATCCGTTCGCGGCGAGTATGAAATCACAGACGTTAATAAAGAATATCTCAAAAGAGGGAAGCTTAAAGTTGGAGTTTTAAGCCGCGGGACGGCTTGGCTTGACACAGGAACCTTTAATTCCCTTATGCAGGCAGGTCAGTTCGTTCAGGTCATAGAAGAGCGCCAGGGGCTTAAAATTGGCTGTATCGAAGAAGTAGCATACCGCATGGGATTTATTTCAGCTGACGAGTTGCGTGTAGCTGCGGCTCCTTTAGTAAAGAGTGGTTATGGACAATACTTATTGCGGATTTTAGCCTGATCCCCAGCCGTATCAGAGTTTTAACAAAGCAGGCAATTCCCGATTGTCATATAAGATAAAAGGTCTGCTCCCTGATAGGCGCAGACCTTTTCTGTTGCAGATGGAACAGGCGGTGCGAATATAACTGCAAATAGCCTGTCTATACCGTTGTTTTAATACTAAGCTCCTTTAACTGTTCATCAGAAATTGTCGCAGGAGAGTCAATCATAACATCCTTACCCGAATTGTTTTTAGGGAAGGCAATAACGTCTCTGATGGAATCAAGGCCTGCGAAAATAGAAACAAGACGGTCGAAGCCGAAAGCAATCCCCCCATGCGGAGGAGCTCCATACTCAAATGCGTTCATTAAAAATCCGAACTGTTTCTGAGCTTCCTCCGGCGTAAAGCCAAGATGTTTAAACATCAGGGATTGCAGATCTCTGCTGTGTATACGAATGGATCCGCCACCCACTTCCGTTCCGTTAATTACGAGGTCGTAAGCATTCGCCCGTACCGCACCCGGGTTGTTATCGAGTAAAGCGATATCTTCCGGCTTTGGTGAAGTAAACGGATGGTGCATGGCATGATAACGCCCGGTTTCTTCATCCCATTCCAGTAAAGGAAAGTCGAGTACCCATAGAGGAGAGAACTTGTTCTTGTCGCGAAGGCCTAAACGGTTACCCATTTCAAGACGCAGCTCATTTAATTGTTTCCGTACCTTTTCTGTAGGCCCGGCCATAATAAGTATCATATCACCTGGTTGTGCATTGAATGCCACAGCCCATTTTTTAAGTTCATCTTCGCTGTAAAACTTATCTACCGACGACTTCAGTGTGCCATCGCTGTTATACCGGCAATAAACCAGTCCTGTTGCGCCTATTTGCGGGCGTTTTATGAAATCGGTAAGCTCATCAAGTTGTTTACGGGTATAATGCGCACAGCCGGTAGCATTGATGCCGACAACAAGCTCTGCACCATCAAATACCGGAAAATTATGTCCTTTTACAACGTCATTTAATTCAGTAAATAACATGCCGAAGCGTGTATCAGGCTTGTCCGAACCATACATTCGCATAGCGTCCTGGTAATACAAACGGGGAACGGCTTCGATGTCGATATCCTTTATCGCTTTGAAGAGGTGGCGGATGAGACCCTCGAAGGTATTTAAAATATCTTCCTGCTCAATAAATGCCATCTCACAGTCTATTTGCGTAAACTCAGGCTGGCGGTCGGCACGAAGGTCCTCATCGCGGAAACACTTAACAATCTGGAAATAACGGTCGAAACCCGAGACCATTAATAACTGCTTAAAAGTTTGAGGCGATTGCGGTAAAGCATAGAATTCGCCGGGATTCATCCGGCTCGGTACTACGAAGTCGCGGGCTCCTTCAGGTGTGGATTTTATAAGCACAGGCGTTTCCACTTCAAGGAAATCCTGGGCATCCAGATATTTTCTAACTTCCTGGGCCATTTTATGGCGGAGGATAAGATTATTTCGAACGGGACTGCGGCGCAGGTCGAGGTACCTGTATTTCATGCGCAGGTCGTCACCTCCGTCGGTTTCATCTTCAATTAAAAACGGAGGCAGTTTAGCTGCGTTCAGCAGCTCAAGTTTTGTAACTTTTATTTCAACGTCACCGGTCGGCATTTTAGGATTCTTGTTAGAACGTTCAACCACCAGTCCGGTTACTTTTATTACGAATTCCCTTGACAGCCCGCGGGCCTGCTCACACAAACCTGCATTATCATCCATATTGAAAAGCAGTTGAGTGATTCCATAACGGTCACGGACGTCAATAAAGGTCATGCCTCCGAGGTCGCGTGATTTCTGCACCCAGCCGGCAAGAGTTACTTCTTTGCCTAAATCATTAAGGGTTAATTCGCCGCAAGTATGTGTTCTGTGCATAAGTTTTTTAATATAGATGCAAAAGTACTTTTTTTGATGAAGGATAGGCTTCAGTAAATGAATTTTTTAGTGAAACTACTCTGGGCTCTGCTTGTTTAATCTGAAAATACACTATCCATGAAAAAATCTGCTCTTCGCCTGATGTTCTTCGGCCTTGCTGTTTTTGCTGCCTGTAACAGTGTTCAAAAATCGGTGGATCCGACCGGACAGGGGCCAATACCCCGTGGCTCAGGCAGGAATATAGACGAGGATACTTTAAAGGCTCCCGGAAGTGATACAAGCAGGATTAGCGTTCGCGACAGTATCAGAAATTAAGACGCCGGCATTTACTTTAAGAGTACATCTCCTTCAAATACAAATTCTGCGGGGCCCTCAAGGAAAACATTTGTATACTCCAGACCGTCGGAGTGAAATCTGACGTTCAGATCGCCCCCCAAAGCTTTGACGGCTGTGCTAATCTCGCCGGTAAGGGCTTTCTTTTTTGCCATCGCAATGGCAACAGCGGTTACACCTGTTCCACAGGCATAGGTTTCGTCTTCAACCCCGCGTTCATAAGTCCTCACGAAGTAGTGGTCCCCCTCATCTTCTACGAAATTGACGTTGATCCCATCTTTCTTATATTTTTCACTGTTGCGTATCGATCTTCCTTCCGTGAAGACGTTTTTATCTGCTAATCCCGATGTACAGGTTACATAATGGGGCGAACCTGTGTTTAATACAAACGCATCGTTATCGGGATTGATTTCTTTTACATCGATCATTTGAAGACTTACCCATCTGTCATTCTCTGAAATTTTGGCATAGTGCGGGCCGTCGACTGCCAAAAAGTTAGTTTCGTCTTTAATGACGTTCAGCCGTTTTGCGAAGGCCACAATGCAGCGTCCGCCGTTGCCGCACATACTGCTGGGCTTCCCATCTGCATTGTAGTAAACCATCTCAAAATCGTATCCTTCTTTTTGCTGGAGGAACATCATTCCATCGGCGCCAATACCAAACCGGCGATTGCATAAAGCTGCGATCAACTCCGGTTGCTGGTGGTCAAGCAAATTTTCGCGGTTATCAATCAGGATAAAGTCGTTTCCGGCTCCCTGATATTTATAGAAATGAAGATTTAACATCTGTAAAGGCAAAAAATGAGTATGTAAAGATACACTTTTCACACAAATGCCTGATAAATGTCTGACGAGTCCCTGACCAAAGCCTGATCTTGTCAGTATCTCATCAGACTCTTGTCAGCATCTCCTCAGTATCATGTCAGACTAAAGTCTGACGAGAGTCTGAC
>DALYUO010000038.1:12108-27137 GCA_031981225.1 Pararcticibacter sp. | reverse complement strand
TATTTTTGAAACCGAAATAACTCCCGGAGACCTCGGCAACGCAGGTGTCATCTTTCGTGTTTCGAAACCAGCATTTGGGGCTGATCTGTATAAAGGTTATTACGTTGGTCTAAATGCTGCATCTGACAGAATTGAAATAGGCAAAGCAGATGGTCAGAAATATACAATGCTGTCCTCTTCTGCTCTTAGCATATCGCCTGAGAAAAAGTATAAACTGGTGGTAGAAGCACGGGGCGCAGATATCCAGGTCTTTATGGGTAATGAAAAAGAGCCTGTATTGAAAGCCGGCGATACTGAATTTGTCAGAGGAGCCATCGGATTGAGATCATATGACGCGATGCCGGTTTACGATAATATTAAAGTCAGAAACCTCGACAGTGTGGATAATTGATAAAATGAAATACTACAAGCGTTTATTTCAGTGCCAGCTTCAGGAACATTAAGCAGGACGTTAAGATCATTTTTCAAGATAAACCGATCCAACGCATTAATCTCAAGCCGGCCGTAACCTTAAAGCGTTACAATTAACATTATTACTTCTTTCTTTCTGCTTTTTTGCGAAGTTTGAGCATTGCTTTGGCATAACGTTGTCCCAGTTTATTGGCTGAGTTGCCGTCGAAATGGAGGCTGTCGCCTTTATGTGTTAGCCCTTTGGAGGACACTACTGCGGTAAAGGGGACTTTTTCGGGTAAAGTGTGTATTTGCGGATTGAAATATCGGCTGTTAGAATAGAAGCGGCCTAACTCTCCGGCAATGAATGGGAGCCTGGGGTTGTTGACTAAGTTCCTGACGCGGTTAATTAACTCGGTGAGCTGGGTGATGTATTTTTCTGCCTGTTCGGGTGTGCTGTTTGCTTCTCCCTGGTGCCAGATAACTCCTTTGATTTTACCGTAAAGCATGGCTTCTTTTATTCTCACTGCAGCATCGTCATAAGGATGGGTTTTAGTAGCTGAATCGTATGCGCCGGGTGTCCAGTGCTCGATGGGGGTTCCACCGACTGCACAGGGAATCAGTCCGACCCTGGCATTCCCCGAATGGGCCATTTCCATGCCGAACTGCAAGCCCGGACCGGCACCAGCAAACGCGGGTTTGTCAAAATGAAGCGGATGCCTGGCAGGCACCCATTTCATCTCTTTATTGAACATAAATACACTGTCGTCGCCCTGATTTTTCAGGTCACCGGCAATGGGGCCGCGACCTGCCATATTGGATTGTCCGATTAGAATATATAACTCAAACCGGGGATTGATTTTCTCCTGCGCCTTTGCACAGGAGAAAATCGTCAGGAAACTTATGATGGCGAGGCAGTAGGCCTTTATGTGTTTATACTTCATTCAGAATAGCTGACTAACGAATCTCTGGGTTTTGTTCTCTATGGTTTATATACTTCAATCGCTGCCTGCGGATGAAGCACGCTATGTACCTTTTCAGTGATCACCGTCTTAGGCAGGGTAAATTTAGCAGTTTGCGTGATATTTTTAGATGAAGTTCCGATCCGCAGCTGATAATCGCCGCGATCTGCTACCCAGGCATTCCGCTCGTTATAGAATGAAGCTAGTTGCGCCAGAGGGATATCAAAATGCAGGATCTGGGTTTCTCCCGGTTGCAGCAGTTTTGTCTTGGCAAAGGCTTTAAGCTCCTGCATAGGTTTGTCTATTGTGCCGGCAGGTGCTGAAATGTAGGCCTGCACAACCTCTTTTCCTGCAAGTTTACCTGTATTGGTCACCTTCACTGAGGCGGAAACCTTGTCTTTTATTAAGGCAGCGCTTAGCTTCAATCCACTGAGACTGAAGGTGGTGTACGACAGGCCGTACCCGAATTCGTAAGACACCGGAATGTTAAACGTGTCGTAGTAACGGTATCCTACGTAAATGCCTTCCTGATAAATAACCTGCGAAGGATCGTTCTTCGGCGTGCCGGGAAAGTTTTTTGCGGAAGGCACATCTGCATAGTTTTGGGGAAAGGTGCTGGCGAGCTTTCCGGATGGGGTTACTTTTCCGCTCAGGATGTCGGCAACGGCATCTCCAGCCTCCTGACCGGGCTGCCAGGCGAGCAGGATCGCGTCGGCCAAGTCTTTCCAGCCTTTGGTGTCGATAACACCGCACAGGTTGAGTACCAGCACCAGCTTTTTACCTTGCTTGTGAAATGCGGCGGAGGCGCGACTGATCAGGCTAATTTCGGAAGGTTTGACGTGATAATTGCTATCCAGGTCGCGGTCTTTGGCTTCGCCGCTGTTCCGGCCGATGGTCATAATGGCAATGTCGCACTCTGAAGCTGCCCGGGCCAGTTCTTCGTCATTAATGGGCAGTTCCTTCCACCAGTTCCTCCAATTACTGGCGTAGGGGCGGTAAACCTCGGCTAACTTGTTATCCAGCTGGTAGCCTGCGTTAGTCAGCCCTTTATCCACCGATATGGTGTACGCTTTGTTCACATCGCCGCTTCCCGTACCGCCCGCAATTGTTGCATAACTAATGTTGCCGAGCAAAGCGATCTTCTTAGTACCGGCGGCCAGAGGCAGGGCCTGTCCGTGGTTCTCCAGCAGTACCATCCCTTCGGTGGCTGCCTCCCTGGAAATTTTGGCACTTGCCTCTAAATCGGGGGTGCTGCTGAAACGGTAATTTTTAAAAGAGGGAGATTTCAATATGATGTTGAGTATCCGTTCCACATTGCGGTCAAGTACTTTAATATCGAGCGAGTCGCTCCCCACGCCCGCAATGATACGTTTTATCTGTTTGTTGTTGCCGGGCATAATCATTTCGTTCCCCGCCCGCATCTGGTCGTATAGCTTATATGCCCTGCCGCCCCAGTCGGTCATCACGTATCCTTTGAAGCCCCACTCGTCACGAAGGATAGTGTTCATCAGATCAGCGCGCTCGGAAGTATGGGTGCCGTTGATCAGGTTGTAGGATGACATCACCGTCCAGGGCTGCGATGCTTTGATGGCGATTTCAAAGCTCTTGAGGTAAATTTCGCGCAGGGCCCGCTCATCGATCTGAGCATTGACACTGGCGCGGCTGGTCTCCTGATTGTTGGCAGCAAAGTGTTTGATGGAAGTACCAATCCCACTGGACTGCAGGCCATTGATGATCGCTGCGCCCATTTGTCCTGATACCACCGGATCTTCCGAATAATATTCAAAGTTGCGACCGTTCAGCGGGTTGCGGTGGATGTTCACGCCGGGCGCCAGGATAATATCGGCCCCGAATTCTTTCACTTCATTGCCAAAGGCTTGTCCCAGGCGATAGACCACATCAGGGTTCCAGGTACTGGCCAGCGTGGTAGAAGAGGGAAAGGCAGTGGCATAATACCGGTGATCATCATTCTTTCTCTTTACGTTAATGCGTACGCCGGCAGGCCCGTCAGCTAGTATCATGGAGGGGATCCCGAGCCGGGGAATAGCGTTGGTCATCCCCGCTGCCCCGGGAACACGAAAGTCGGTTTGCCCGATCATCGAGCCGTCGGTAAAGGCCGAGGGGGCCGCATTCCTGCCTCCGCCAATTACCATAAGGGCTTTTTCCTCCAGGGTCATGGCCGCGACCACCGCTTTTACCGGGTCTTTGCCTAATTGCGGTACTTTGTTGCCTACCGTTTGTGCGCTCGTGCCTTGCGCGAAGCAAAGCGCAATGGCGGCGGTTGTACATCCAATCGTCATTTTCAGGGCCCTCAGGCCTTGTGCTTTTTGAATCATTTTATTCGTGTGTGTTTTTAGTGTTAGCGTTTCTCTTTCTTCCCATCAGGAAGATATTGCTTATACTTATGAAAATGGCAGCATTTAATATCAAAATACGTTCTTCGCATGTTAAATTTCATTTATTTTAGTCACAGAGCTTATCCGTGCCTTTAAATGCCACTGTTAAGCTCCAATCCGGCTTTCATTAAGGAATCCCCGCTGTATGCCCGGCTATTATCGGGCAGAATGGGTTTTGTCTGAAGTATTCTTCATAATTGTTTTTGTATTTCGGGCACCACGCTGACCTCCAGCGAGGCACTTTTTAAACCTTCGCCTGTTGCTTTTACTTTGATTTTCCCGGTAGTGATGCCAGCCCGGATAACCAGCAGGCATCTCCCTTCGTAAACCTTACGGTGATTAGCAACAAAGAGCTCATCGGACATGCGGTCGCCGTTGGCAACGCCGGCCAGCTGGCCGGCACCTGTTACATCAAAGGTAATATCATAGGCCGCATCTGGCACCAGAATGCCGTCTTTATCTGTTACCGTAACAGTGACATAAGCTAAATCATGCCCATCTGCCTTTATATGGATTGAGTCGGTCATCAGCGCAATGCGCTCTGCTTTCCCTGCAGTCCTGATTTCATCAATGGCGATATCTTTTCCGTTTTTCCGCGCAACAGCTTTAATAGTACCCGGCTCGTAATTTACCTGCCATGATATTTTATGTTTGGAAAAATCGCTTAGCTTTTTTATGCCGGCGGATTTATCATTGATAAACAGCTCCACTTCGTCGCCGGTTGTAAAGGTGAACAAGGCCAGTTTCTGACCGGCATTCCAGTTCCAGCCATCAGTCATTTTCAGGGTGTTCATAAATACATCGTTCCATACCCGGGCTTCATTGCCCGCTGCGTCGAGCACCGCAATTTTAACCATTGGCTCGGGCGAATAGAGGCTTTTGATGTAGTAAGAAATGGGCTTCCAGAAATCGCACCAGTCTATTATCCCGTTCCATCCTTTTGACGGCCATTTGAATGACTCGCCGATATAATCTGTTCCACCCCAGTAGAATTGGCCGCAGGCATAACTGTGGTCGTAGTTAAAAAATATTTCACCGCCGTTATCGGTCGTCATCTCACTTGCCAGAAAGATGAGTTGCGGAAATTTGTGGTGGTCATATTTGTAAAACCGGGTCATGTAGTTATCGCTCACCACATCCATGTGAAAAGCCATTGGTACGGGAGCGGCGTCATCTCTGGAGGGATAGAGGCCGCATGTTACCTTTCTTGTGGGATCTAGCCGCCGCACAACCTCAGCCATTTTATCCATCTGAACGACAAAGGCTGTGTCTTTATACTCCTGCTTAACGGCTACTTCATTGCCAACACTCCATATAAATACGCTGGGATGGTTGCGATCGCGGCGGATAAGCCACTCCAGGTCGGCCTGCCAGTAACGGGCAAAGGGTTCGCCCGGTCCGTAATACTCGCTGCTCCACTTATCAAAACTTTCGTCGAATACCAGGATCCCCATTTCGTCGCACAGGTCGAGGACGCTCTTTGCATGGGGATTATGAGCAAGCCTCAGGGCGTTGACGCCCATTCGTTTCAATCCCGCCAATCTGCGTTTGAAGCCTTTTTCGAATGCAGCGGCACCCAGAGGGCCTAAGTCATGATGGATATTGACACCGTTGAGGAACACTTTTCTGCCGTTCAGAAGGAAGCCCTGTTCGGGACTGAAATCGATTGTACGGATTCCGAAACGGGTGGAAGATACATCCTGAACCTGACCACCAGTTGTGATATAAGATTTTGCTGTATAGAGCAGGGGGCTTGTCACATCCCAAAGCTGCACGTTAGCAATATTGAGAGACTGTTTGAACGTGTATTTCTGGTTCGCGCTGAGGGGTACAACGCTGATAGCCGACCCAACTTCTTTACCGTCGGGTGACAGGATCAGGGTTTTTAAGGTAGCCAGTGTGGCTGAATCCGACTGATTGATCACCTCAGTTTGTATGGATACGGAAGAGCGGTCTGCGTTGTGAACCGTGGTGCTCACAAAAATACCGTCGCCCACGATATGCAAGGGCGACTTGATACGTAGCCAGACATTGCGGTATATTCCCTCTCCGGTATACCAGCGGGAGCTTAGTTTGTAGGTATTGTCATACCTTACGGCCAGAGCAGCAGATTGCCCCGGCTTGACGAAGCGCGTAATATCGTAAGTAAATCCGGTATATCCATTCAGATGTTTCCCAAGGTAATTTCCGTTTATCCAGACTTCCGCTGCCCGGTAAACGCCTTCAAAATCAATGCTGATTATTTTATGTACGGCACTTTGAGGGATAAAGATTGTTTTACGATACCATCCGATATTCCGCGGACGGTAGCCGTTCTGCCTGGATCCGCTGACGGTGTCAAAGCCGCCGGCGATACTGCCGTCATGCGGGAGATTTACTATTTTCCACTTTTTGTCGCTGAACTCCGGCTTTTTCGCATCCTGTTCATCCCCAATAAAAAACCTCCAGCCGAAGTTGATTAAACTATCGGACGCCGGCTTCGGCATGGCTTTAACCTGCAGACAGAAGCAGGCCAGCATTAAATATAAAAACGTGTTTTTCATTTCAGTTCTATGTCAGACTGCAGCCTGATATCATCTGATGCGGCACCGATCATCAGGTTAAATTTGCCTGGTTCTGCAATCCATTGTAGCTTTTGATTGTAAAAAGAGAGTTTATCCTTATCGATACTGAAAGTAATGGTCCTTGACTCGCCCGGTTTCAGGGCGATCTTGTGAAAGTCTTTCAGTTTTTTCATAGGCTGAACCACTGATGCCACAGGATCGTTAAGGTATAGCTGCACCACTTCCTCTCCTGGATACTGGCCAGCGTTGGTTAACGTAAAGCTAGTTGTAAGCACTTCACCGGCGTTCATGGCTTTTTTACTGAGCTTCAGGTCGCTATATTTAAAATCTGTATAACTGAGGCCATAGCCGAAGGCATACTGCGGAGTATTAGGCTGGTCGATATAACCGGTCTGGTAGCTGGTGGCAGACTCAACGTATGGATGGCCGGTTTTGTACATCTGGTAACTCATGGGCACCTGGCCTACCGCGCGCGGAAAGGTTACAGGCAGCTTCCCTGAGGGGTTATAGTCACCCGAGAGCACATCGGCCAATGCATTACCTGCTTCGTCGCCGAGGAACCATGCCCAAAGTATGGCAGTTGCTTTATCTGCAATTTCGTTCATGATTAGCGGCCGTCCTGCCATCATCACCACTACAACTGGTTTACCTGTCGCTACTATCGCCCTGAATAATTGCTGCTGGCGCCCGGGGAGGCTGAGATCGGCCCGGGATTTTGATTCGCCGCTCATACTGCCGCTCTCACCGAGCGTCAGTATCACCATGTCGGCTTTTTTTGCAGCATCAACTGCGGGTCTGATGCCGGAGGTGTCGTCTCCTTTGATATCGGTGCCTTTCGTGTAAGTAAACCGGATATTTTTTCCGAACCTTTGCTGGAGGCCTTCCTGGAGGGTCACTACGTTTGTGGCTTCACCTGCCCCTATCCAATTGCCCAGCATGTCGAATTTACTGTTTGTCAGCGGCCCGATGAGTGCAACAGTTTGACCGATGCCTTTTAGCGGCAGCAAATGGCCCTGATTTTTAAGCAGTACAACCGAGCGCTGGGCCATCTGGCGGGAGGACTGCACATGCTGAGGTTTACGTAAAGTTTGCTTCTCGCGCGCTTCGTTACAGAAGCGGTAGGGGTCGTCGAATAATCCCAGTTCAAACTTTTTATAGAGGATTCGTTTTACGGCGTCGTCGATCAGGCTGATACTGACCTTGTTTTCTGACACCAGTTCCTTGAGGTACTGCAGGTAGCTTCGGCTTACCATATCCATATCGCAGCCTGATAGAATTGCTTTTAAGGCCGCTTCTTTTTTATCTTCAACGTATGCCCACTTAATCATCTGATCTATAGATCCCCAGTCGCTTACCACGAAACCCTTGTACTGCCACCTATCCTTTAGTATGTCGCGCTGGAGAAGGTCGCTGGCCGCCGCAGGTACGCCGTTTAAAGTATTGAAGGCGCTCATAAAGGTGGCCACTCCTGCATCCTGCGCTGCCCGGAACGGAGGGAGGTAGGTTTCCCAAAGTTCATGGTCGCTCATCTCCACCTCTCCGTAGTCACGTCCTCCCAGTACAGCTCCATACGCAACAAAATGCTTGGCACAGGCCATTACTGCATCCGTGCCGCCCAATTTGTCTCCCTGAAAACCGGTTACACGCGCTTTTGCAATCTGACTGCCGAGGTAGGTGTCTTCACCTGCTCCCTCCATGATGCGACCCCAGCGAGGGTCGCGTGCAATATCAACCATCGGAGCGAAGGTCCAGTGCAGTCCTGCCGCTGCCGCTTCGGCAGCGGCTACATGCGCCGACAGCCTGATCATATTCAAGTCCCATGAAGCGGCTTCGCCGAGCGGAACCGGAAAAATTGTTTTATAGCCATGTATCACATCCATTGAAAATAGTAGGGGAATTTTCAGACGCGATTGCATGGCCAACTGTTGAATCTGCCGTGTGTCTTTAACGCCCTGGACATTCAGCATGGAGCCTACGAGCCCGTTTTTTATATCCTGCTGTACATTTCTGTTCTGCTCTGTGAGGGGACCGGTTAAGTTTCTCCCCGAGTATTGATTAAGCTGGCCAATCTTTTCTTCGAGCGTCATTAAATGCAGCACAGAATCCACCCGCCCGTTAATGGTTTTATTCTGCGCTCTCAGATTAAGGCTCCAGATGATAGTAATTACAAATAGTAAACCAAATTTCTGTTCAGACATGAAGTATTCGTTGTGTTTGCTTGGATGTTAGTAACCTGTGTTCTGGATCAGTTTATCTGCCTTATCAATCTCACTTTGCTGAATGGGATATAAGTAGTTCTTACTGGCAAAGACCCTGCTTTCAATTGTAAAAGGCGTATAAGTCAGACTACCGCCCGACTTAACGATCTTCATTCCATGTACCGGAGCATTAAAATAAGTTTCTCCCTGTTTCCATCGGCGGACGTCGAAAAACCGCTGTTCTTCGAAGCATAACTCAACGCGGCGTTCATTTTTGATCCGCTCGCGCATGTCGGCCTGACTTAAGCCAGACGGTAAAACAGGCATTCCGGCACGTGTACGGACGGCATTCACTGCACTATACACCTCGGTGGATGGACCAGAAGCTTCGTTGAGCGCTTCAGCATAGATGAGCAGAATCTCTGCGTATCTGAATAGTACCCATGGACGACGCACCGAAGTGGTACTGGTGATATTGTACGTGGCGCTGCTGCTTATAAACTTACGCATGTAATACCCTGATTTGGTGCTATTCACGTTTGTAGGGTCGTTATCAAGGCCTCCATCGAAGGTTTCAACATTGCGGGATAAGCTCCCGGTTTTAAAGTTCGATCCGTTACAAACAACAAATAAGTTGAGTCGCGGATCGCGGTTTCTATAAGGGTCCTGCGGATTGTATCCTGATGAAGCATCATTTATAGCCTTCCCGTTGTTCATTTCGAAAGCATCGACCAGTTCCTGGGTGGGATTGGTACGGCCCAATCCACCGGTAAAGCCAATAGGAGCATTGTTGGATTCGATGCTATTGGTAGTACCTGCGGGTGTGGCAAAAACAACCTCTTTATTGTAGGCAGTTGCCGTATTGGTGTAGTTCCACAAATTAGGGTAATCGGTAGCATTAAGTAATCCATGCACATTCAGGTCAATCAGAGCCTTAGCTGCTGATGCGGCGTTTTGCCACCTGGTCAGATCATTACTGGGATTATACAGGGGACTGGCATAGATTAATAAAGTTTTAGCCTTAAGCGCCAGTCCGGCCGCTTTGGTTGCCCGCCCGTAATTAGCAGCATCCCAATCTTTGGTGGTTCTTGCCGCAATCTGATTAATAGCAGAGTCGCAATCGGTAGTGATCGTTTTTACCACTTCATCAATTGAATTCTTTGGCAGGTTAAGGTCCTCTCCAATATTAAAGGAGCGGGTAGCCAACACAATTCCGCCATAGCGTTTAAATAATTCATAATGAAACAACGCCCGTAAGAAAAATGCTTCGCCGCGTAGCCCGGGACGGTCGGTGGCTGGAAAAGTAACAGCAGTGGGCGATTTTTCGAGAAAAATATTTACCACTCTTAAACCGGTATACATATTTGTATACTGCTCGTCAAAGGTTTTAAGTGCTCCCCATGTGCCATTATTAAAGTAATTGATCGTACTGTTTAGATTGGAATTGACGGCCTCGTCAGACCCGCTGGCCAGCAATGCTCCGTTGCCATCGAGGTTGTACCTGCTTAAAAGATAATTGTAGCCATTGTTTAAAAACTCCCTGACCCTGCGGTCGGTGATCCATATCGCATCTTCTGAGATGGGGCCTTGTGTATATTTCGGTTCGAAAAAATCTTTACAGCCGGCAAGCAGGGTTGAGAACACAACCATGCTATATATTAGAGGAAGTAACTTTTTCATTGTTTCTGATTTTTAACTGATTCATTAAAATGTGACATTCAATCCCAACGTATAAGTTTTCATGTACGGATAGTTAGATGCCATACCGGCTGTTGGTATTTCCGGGTCGATATCGAATCCTTTTAGCGGCGATATAGTCAGCAAGTTAAAGCCACCTACAAACAACCTTGCTTTCTTTACATGTAATCTGCTTGTCAATGTCTGCGGCAGTGAAAAACCCAGTTCAACCGTCCGCAGCTTCAGAAAATCACCCGAACGCAACCAGAAATCCGAATTAGAATTATTATTTCCATTGTTGCTCACCGCTACACGGGGGAAGCGTGCTGTAGAGGCTGTTTCAGGAGTCCAGCTCTCAAAAGAAAGTTGATTCAGGCCACTGGGCCCGGCGTATACTACCTGCCTTACATCAATCGTCCGCCCGTGAATTCCCTGGAACTGCGCGCTAATGTCGAAAAAGTTATAAGTGAGATTGAACCCGAATCCGTAATAGATTTTCGGTATATCGGTGTAGTTTGTAGCAACGGCATCCCTGCTGTCAATGACATTGTCTCCGTTAACATCTTTGTATTTAATATCTCCCGGCACTACTAACCCTGCCAGTTGTTGCTTTGGACTGGCATCAATCTCAGCCTGGTCCTGAAAAATACCATCGGATAAGTAGAAACGTTTGGTTCCGGATAAACTAACATTCCCAATATTATGATCCACGGGCGACTGGTGGGGTAAAGTTCCATTGGGCAGCAGCTGTGACAATAATTTATTGGAAGCATACGTAAAGTTTCCGTTAACCGCAATGCTCAGTTTGTTATTAATGACCTTCCGGTAAACTGTTGTAAGATCAACACCCTGACTTTTGACTTTGCCTGAATTGACAGAGGCAACACTTAAACCGAAAATACCTGGTAAATTTGCGTTACTCATAATATCCTTACGGTCTTCGCTAAAATAATCTACTGATAAAGTAAGGGAGTTCTTCAAAAAGCCAAAATCAACACCGATGTTCAGCCGGTCGATCTTCTCCCAGGTGGTCTCCGGATTACCCGCCGGATTTACCGCATAAGCGGTAGTGGTACCAGAGAAAGATGAGCCAAGAATAGGGCCGGATCCGCGGGTAAACAGGGTCCGGTACGGAAGCCTTACCAGATTGCCATTTGAGTCGTATGTTGGGCCGACGTTCCCCGTTCTTCCATAAGATGC
The DNA here is from genome assembly GCA_031981225.1 of Pararcticibacter sp. GTDB lineage: Bacteria > Bacteroidota > Bacteroidia > Sphingobacteriales > Sphingobacteriaceae > Arcticibacter. The sequence continues at coordinate 15,750 of DALYUO010000038.1, read as the reverse complement.
TCTCAACTTCAGATAACTTATAAACTCAATGTTTTTAAAAAAGTCTTCATCCGAAGTTACCCATCCTGCGGAAACTGCGGGAAAAAAGCCAAACCTGTGGCCAGGTGCATAGTCTTCGGAACCGGAATAACTGCCGGTAAAACCCAGAAAATACCGGTTCTTATAATCGTATTTCATACGGCCAACCAGCATTTGTCCTCTATAGTCAATGCGGTCTACTGCAGAGCTGATTGACTGCTGCGCACGTAACGAGCCGGCTGCATGATGGTTACCGAAAGCACGGTCATAATCCAACCCAAGCCACACTTCGCTATTTTTAGTATTTGTGTTAAAGGAAGATGATTGATAGCCCAGTACTGCAGGGGTACGGTAAGTCTGTGCGGGCGAGACCGTATTATTTACTACCGCGTAGTTCTGAGAAAAGCCATGTGAATAGTCGCCGTAGGCATCATATGAGAAGAAAATACTGGCTGATAACCCGCGGGTGATCAAATTGAGCTTTTGTTTCGCCGAAATTGCCGCAGTCAGATAATTGGTCGTTACTTTGTCAACCCCAGCTTGTTGAAGCTGCCCAAGCGGATTCGTTTGATAGATGGATGTACCGCCCAAAGAACCATCGGCATTCTGAATAGGGAAAGCATTGGGGGGTAGCGTAAACAATGTACTTAACACCGATTCGGTGCCATCTCCTGCTTCATTTCTCAACATGCTCCTCAGTCCGGATAAAAGCGTTACACTAAGTGTTTTAGTAACATCGTAATCCAGGTTAACCCTGAAGTTGAAGCGCTTGTAATTATAGTTTGAATTATAATTATCCGTTTTGGTTTCTTTAAATAATCCGTTCTGGTTAACAAATCCTATCGTAGTGTAATACCTGATTTTTTCGCCTCCTCCTCCGAGTGTCAGGGCATACCGTTGTCCGGGAGCACTGTTTCCTACAAACCGATTGATATAATTGTTATCAGGATATAAATACGGATCTGTATGATCACGATAAGCATCTAAGGCCGCCTGGGTATAAGCAGGTGCCTGGCCGGCATTACTTAAGCCCTGGTTGTATAATGAAGCAAAATCATACGAATTTAAGGGTTTGATGATATTTTCTGCCTGCTGGAAACCTGCCTGGACTGTAAAATCAATATAATTCTGATTTGCTCTTCCATGCCTGGTAGTCACTAATATTACACCATTCCCTGCATTCAAGCCGTACCAGTTAAGGGAGGCAGCATCTTTTAAAACGGTTATGCTTTCTACTTCATTCGGGTCTATGTTTGACAAGTCGCGTTCAACTCCATCAATCAATACAGCGGGCGAGGAACCCTGGGCATAGGAGGATTTTCCGCGTACCTGCAATGCTGCATTGCTGGTACCCGGCTTATTTCCGTTCTGCATAACCAGTAAACCACTTAAGCGGCCGCCCAGAACAGTGACCATATTGGTCACCTGCATTTTCGGAAGGTCTTCTGCGTTTATTGCACTGTAACCAACATTCAATTGTCTTCTTGTTCGCTTTGCAAAAGGGATATTGATATATTCATTGAAAACCGAGGTATCTTCCTTTATTTCCGGAACATTACCGCCGGATGTTTTTGGAGCTTGAGCCTGCCCTTTGTTACTTATTAGCATGGCAAAGCCGAGCAGCGCACCTAAACACTTTATATATTTTATCATTTTATTCAGATTTAAATGTAGATACTATGAAATTTTACCACCCTGGATTTTGCTTAAGCAGGCCTGAGGTCTTATTCATTTCACTTTGAGGAATGGGATAGAGGTACATCCTTTCTGTAAATACTTTCTGATATGCCGGCAGATCTGTTTGAGTATAAGTAAAACTGCCGTCAGTATTTTTAATAACCAGCATGCCTTTCATAGGCTGAGCCACAATTTCAGCTCCCTTCTTCCAACGCAGGATGTCCCACCAGCGCATATCTTCAAATGCAAATTCAACAGCGCGTTCGTTTCGTATCCTGTCGCGCATTTGTGCCTGGGTAAGGCCCACCGGAAGCTTAGGCATTCCTGCTCTCTGTCTGACCGCGTCTATCGCATTATACACTTCTATGTTGGGGCCGGTAGCTTCGTTCTGTGATTCGGCAAAATTCAGGAGCACTTCGGCATAGCGATAAAATACAAAATTTAACAGAGCACTTGCCGTTGAACCTGCTTTTGCAGTTTCGGGCCATAACCGCTTTAAGTAATAGCTCGTCTTGGTAGCAGTATTCGAAGTATTAATGTCGGTACCATAAGTTACTGTTCCGGCGCTGTTGGGTACGGTTTGCCAGGTTTGAACGGCACGTCCCTGCCAGGTGACGCCATTATACAACACATTGACATAAAACCTTGGGTCGCGATTGATGTATGGCCTCTGAGAGTCATAACCCGAAGTTGGATCAGTGATCGGCTTACCATTATTCATTTCATACAGGTTAACATGATTTTGAGTCGGCGACATATTGGATTGCGCCCCGCCATAACTTATCGGAACTAAAAAATCGCTTATGTATGTACCTATATAAGAGCGGGGACCACGCGGCCATATCCTGATGTACTCGTTTGATGTGGGAACCTGCAGAACATTAGCGTAATTGGGCTCAAGTGAAAATTTATTCATATTCATAATCACCTTTGCTACATCAGCAGCCTTTTGCCATTTTGAAAGATCGTTTGACGTGTTCCAGAGCGGACTCGCTGCGAGCATGAGCATACGGGTTTTTAGCGCTAAGGCCGCTGCTCCTGTTGCTCTGTTAGCCTGGGCAGCAGGGTTGGGCCAGTCGTTATTGGTTTGTGGCAGCAACTTAACAGCTTCATCAAGATCACTTATTATCAGTACCAGGGTTTCATCAAATGAGCTGCGCGCAGGATCTGTAGCCGCCTCTGTAAAGTCCTGAGGCTCTGTCAGCAATACGACACCTCCATAGCGCTTTATCAGCTCTGAATAAAAATAGGCGCGCAGATACAGTTGTTCGCCCCTTATAAAATCAGGGTTATAGTCAGAGGTCCATGGTGTTTTATCCATATTGGCTAATACCATGTTAGCATTACGAATGCCTTTATACATCTGAGTGTAAATACTGGTAACATCGGTAGCGCCCGGGTCAAGAAAGTTCCCCAGGTTCATCGGAGAAATCTCGGCCTGCACAGCGTTAGATATCGATTCATCTGTAAACTCCGACACCATGCCTTTATAACCATTAAGCCTGCCATAATCATTCAGACTGAACGTATATGTGTTATCTGCATAGCGCGATGCCTGCAGTGGATTAGCAAACACTTCGGCGAGTGTCATTTGCACGCCTACGTCGCGCTGCAGGAAATCTTTATTGCATGCTGAAGCACATAGTATAATGATGCATAGGAGTGAAAGCTTAATTGTTCTCATATCAAATTTTTTAAAGCTTTTAGAAAGAAAGATTTAAACCCAGGTTAAATACCTTGGTCGTAGGAACTACCGTAGCATTGTAATTGTAGGTTCCGCCGGAAATGTTGTTTTCTGGGTCAACCCCATAGAAGTTCGTCCACGTAATTAAGTTCTGTCCGCTCAGAATTACTGAAAGGTTGCTTATCCTGTATTTTCGCAAGAGTTTGGCCGGGAACGTATAACTCAGCTGTACATTACGAAGTTTAACGTAGGATGCATCCTGA
>DALYUO010000038.1:7711-12098 GCA_031981225.1 Pararcticibacter sp. | reverse complement strand
GCGCATGGCAGGCCATGTGGGACTTGGATTTTCGGGGGTCCACCTGCCCATCATAGGGGCATAATATTGGTTTAGCCCACCACTGTAAAAAATCAGATCTGAACTAACGTTGTCTACAGCGTTGAACATAACCGACAATTGAAAAGCCTTATATCCCAGTTGCAGATTTAAACTATAATTGTATTCTGGAATGTTGGGGTGACCTATTGGCATTCTGTCATTAGAAGTAATCTGATCATCACCGTTAAGGTCTGCAAATTTCAGATCACCTGGGATCGATTTAACACCTTTTAAATTGTTAACAGGACTTTCATCGATCTCGGCCTGATTCTGATAATAACCTAAAACATGATAGCCGTAGTAAGTACCTATAGGCGTTCCGCTTGCTTTTAGGTTTGGCAATGTTCCAGGTGCTTCGTCAAGCACCCGGCGAACGTTACGCGAAAAGCTCATATTACCAGTTACAGAATAACTAATCTTATGATCCCGGTTTTGATATGTCGCTGACGCTTCATAACCGTGATTGTAATTCACTCCATAGTTTACACTGGGCACAGAGGCTCCGTATGAACCAAAACTGGTATTGTTACGGCTTGTCAGGATGTCTGACCGGCGGTCGTCAAAGAGATCAGCGGTAACAGAAAGTTTATCTTTAAACATGGACACATCCAGGCCGAGATTCTTTTTGAGAGAGGTTTCGTAAGAAACCATGGGATTTCCGTACTGAGTCTGGGTGTAAGTAGGGGCGCTGAAGCTACTGGTCGGAATACCAAAGGGCACGTTTGAACCGGCACCAAATTTATCCTGATAGTAAAAGCGCCCGGTGCCCGGACTTGGGATACCCACCCGGCCTATAGAACCTCTTATCTTCAACATGCTTAACCAGGTAACATCGCTCATAAACTTTTCATTTGCAACGTTATACCCAACAGAGAGGGAAGGAAAAAAGCCATACCGGTAATCTTTAGCGTAGTTCTCAGAACCGTTATAGGTGGTGCTACCTGTCAGGAAGTACTTACTGGCGTAATTATACGTGATCTGTGAAACGACACCCTGGTTAGCAAACGGAGCACTGGCATCAGTGGATCCTCTTAATTCGCGCTGCCCGATAATGTTGGCACTTACATTATGCTTATTAAAACTACGCGAATAGTTGATGAATAGCTGCAAATTCGTTTTGTTATAACCGCTGCGTGTATAGGCGGGATTGCCTAAATAGTCGTTATACGACGATGTATACGGACTTAATTGAAGGGTTGAGCGGTCAAGGGTATAAGAACCGATACTTCCTCGTTGTAACTTACCCGAGATGAAGTTAGAGTCGTATCCAAACTGCCCTTTCACGGACAATCCCGGCGTAATGAAGTCAAGTTTTTGATTCACTGTAAAAACACTTTCACCGATATTGGTATCTGTAAATGCATAGCCACCCCAGGTTAAGTAGGAGTACGGGTTAAAACTGTTTGTACCCAGTAAAGCGATGTTTACAATGTGGTTATAGGTGTTGTCCAGTGCTATAACAGCAGGATCTGAGGAGTTGGTATACTGCGGAAAAAAGGGCAGCCCCCATGCTGGTATCTTCAGCGAACGGCCTACAAGGCCCTCAATCCCGTTACTAACCACGCCTGCCGGATCATTGTGTTCACTATACCCTGAAAGGCTATACCTGTGCTCGTTACGCCCTGCGAGGTTGATCTCAAAATTTGTTGTACTTGTGATATCAAAACTCACCCTTGCCCTGAAATTGTAGCGGTTATAGCTGGGCGTTGTGCTGTAATCCAAAGGAGTTTTAAACTTCTTAAAATTTCCGTCTTCAAACTGATGACCAAAGGATGTGAAATATTTTATTTTACCGGTACCTCCGGAAACATTGACGTTTTGCTGGTTTTGCGTCCAGTGATCCCTCACCAGAGCTGAATACCAGTCGACGTTAGGGTATAATAACGGATCACCAGTGCCATCTTTAAATACTTGCAGGTCCTGGTCTGTAAATGTGTGCGTTTCGCCGATATTCTTCTGTCCCTCGGTATAGAGCATGGCACTCTCGTAGGCGGGCAGAATACCTGGTCGTTCGGTTGGCGACAGGATACCCTGATTCAAGCTTAAAGTCACTTTAGCAGGCCCTTCTTTTCCTCTTTTTGTAGTAATTACAAATACACCATTCGCACCCTTTAACCCGTAAAGGGCTGTTGATGAAGCATCCTTTAATACGTTGATACTTTCAATTTCGTTAGGATCAATATCGCCAAAGCTCGTTCTTTCAACGCCGTCGACTATAATTAGCGCTGTTGCTGTAGGTGATACCCGGCCGCGGATATATAAGTTGGCAGAGTTAATGCCGGCGCGGCCCTGCGACTGCTGTACAATCAAGCCCGGAACGACTCCTGCTAATGCCTGTGTTACGTTCGTCACAGGTGATTTCAACAGATCTTTGCCGGAAACGGTACTGATCGCTGCTGTGACGTTGGATCTCCGCTGAGAAGAATACCCGTTCACTACAACTTCACTTAATGATGTTTGCAGGGCTTTTAATATTACGTTGATTTGCGGATTATCTTTTACCGTAATTTCCTGGCTCTCTGACCCGATGAATGAGAAAACAAGTACCGCTCCTTTTTCTGCACTCATTTTAAATTTTCCGTTCACATCGGTTACCGTACCTATTGTTGTTCCTTTAATTTTTACAGTGGCGCCGGGTATTGGCTGGCCGGTTTCATCTTTAACAATCCCGGTTACTACTTCTTTCATGCTGAGAGCAGATGAAGAGGGAGGGAAGGCTTTATAAACCACCGGCAAATTATTACCAGCATAAAGCGTCGTTGTAGCATAAAGAATTAAAATCATTATCAGGCTTCCTGCAGGTAACAATCCTTTATATTGGTTAGCCTTTTTCTTTTTATTGGTGTGATATATTTCCATCGATATATACCTAAGATTAATGAATGATATTAGCTTTATAAGGAAGTAAACGATCCTTACAACAGCTTAATTAATTTGTATCAAACCCTCTGGTGTGTTGATAACAATAAGCATCTGAAGGTGCTTAATTGGTATTGGCTAGTGTAATTATTGCCTGCAACTAATTATACGGGTCGATTCCACAATCAGCGATTGAGAATAACACCTGCTACTGTGGCAACTGATGGTTGAGACTGGAAATGGCGGCACTGGGCCTGCATAGAAGATTCCAGCATAGCTGCTGATTTTTTGTAAACCTTTAGACATAATTTAAGTGTTTTAGTTGAAGCAAACATGGCTGTTATTTGCAAAACAGAGGGGATACAAATCAAGCAAATAAACGGTACTTTTTAAGCAATAGCCCCCGTAAATGGCTCCAGGGATTTGAAAAGCTTTGCCCGGCGGTGTCCATTATGCTCTGGATGCCAGGGCTGCTCACAGTTTAATGTTGATCTTTTTTTGAAATACGGGTTTGTTGCGACGGGCAAAATCAGATGGATTAACACCAAACAACTTGAAGAACTGGCCCCGGAAATACTTAATATTATTAAACCCGGTTTCTATGGCGACCTGATTAATATTATAGTCGGTATTAATGAGCATTTCTGCGGCTTTGCGTAAACGGATCAGGCGAATAAACGCGGTAACGGTATAGCCGGATAATGATTTTACCTTACGATATAAGTTCGAATGGCTCATACCGACTTCCCGGGCCAGTACTTTGATGTTAAACTGAGAATCGGTTAAATGCGCTTCGACCACTTCTATACATCTCTGCAAGAAGACCTTATACTCTTCAGAAATGGCCACTGAATTTGTTTTAAGCGTAATCTCGTTATAAAAATAGCTTCGAAGGTTATTTCTGATGCTTAACAGGTTGGCCACCCGGGCTACCAGTATGTCTTTCTCGAAGGGTTTGCTGATGTAATCGTCGGCCCCACAGTCAATCCCTTTAAGCTTATTCTCTGATGAAAGGCTCGCTGTCAGTAATATAACGGGTATGTATCCGTATACGGGATCATTTTTGAGCCAGTTACACCATTCAATACCACTCATTCCAGGCATCATGACATCGCATATCACCAGATCCGGACTTTTTTCCTTTACCATTAACATTCCGGTCTCTCCATCTCCTGCCTCATACACGATATAATTAGGGCTGAAAATTGTATTTATATAACTCCGTATTTCCTTATCATCGTCAATCACTAATATAATTTTTCGCTCGGTGAAAATATCATTCGCTTTAAAGGTACTTTCAGCGGAGCGGTCACCGGTACTAGTACTGCTATCATCGACTAGAAGTTCTTCTAAAATAGGTGATTCTGTTATGGTATCTTCAGAAATTATAGCTGGGTCGAAATGAGCTTTGCCCTTTTTAATTGTCAGCTCGAATGTTGAGCCTTTATCCACCTCGCTTTTATAGTTC
>DALYUO010000038.1:0-7701 GCA_031981225.1 Pararcticibacter sp. | reverse complement strand
AAACAGGCGGGCTAAATACAGGCCTATTCCAAAGCCGGACTTTTCCGGTCTCCCTTTTGTACGCGGCTGATAAAACTTTTCAAAAACGCTATCGCTTTCATCGGCGACAATACCACAACCGGTGTCCTCAACTTTTATACCGACGGTATCTTGCTCTTCAGTAATGCTCACGGATACGTTCCCTCCCGGAGGCGTAAATTTTAAGGCGTTTGAGATAAGATTGAAAAGGATAATTTCAAGCTTTTCCCTGTCACCAAACAGTGCGATACTTCTCCCCGTGGTGACAAGCTCATACTTTATCCCATTTGCCTTCGCCTGTTGGGTAAAACAATGAAACACTTCAGTACAAAGATCAGAAATATTCAGGGTGGTCACTCTCATTTCACCCACTCCTGAATCTGCCTTTCTGAACAGGAGGAGCTGGTCGACAAGGCTTAACAAGCGTCTCGCATTGCGGAAAACGATTTTTAGCTCCTTTTCGTTGTTATTCTGTTCGCACATCATCATGTCTTTAATCGGGTTGATGATCAAAGACAGCGGTGTTCTGAATTCATGCGTTATGCTGGTAAAAAAGTCGAGCCTGTTATTGTATATCTCCCGTTCCTTTTCCTGGAGTGCCCTTTGTTTTTTTTCATTTTCCCGTGCTATGAGGATCTCATACTTCAGCCGGGTCTGGCGCACACGATAGGATACATACCCGTAAATGGTAGCAATAGCCGCAATAATATACATAAAATAGGCAAGCCAGGTGCGATACCAGGGAGGGGTTACAATGACGTGGATTGAGATCATCTTTTTCTCCCACTGTCCGTCTTTGTTCGTGCAGTTCACCTGGAAATCGTAAACCCCGGGATCAAGGCGCGCGTACGACGCACTTCGTGCGATGCCTGCGTTGTTCCACTCACGGTCGCGATTCAGCAATCTGTAGCGATAACTGATATGTTCCGTGTAGGGGAAATCTATAGCGGTGAAATTGAATGCAAGAACAGCCTGGTCGTACGGGACTTTTATCTCCTTAACAGCGCCTCCGCTGGACTGCGTTATATATTTTGATGATCCCGCAGGTGTATTATTGATGGTTAATCCGGTAAAAACCAGATCGGGATTGGATCTTCTTTGAGATACTTTTTCGGGATAAAACAATGTTAATCCCCTGACGTTCCCGAATGCTAATTCACCTGAAGATAACATTGCTGACGCATTATAGTTAAACTCCTTTTCGGGTAAGCCGTCACCAGTTGAGTAGGTTTTAAAGATTTTAGTGGATATATCAAACCGGGATAAGCCATTATACGTACTCAGCCAAAGATTTCCAGCCTTATCACCCAGGATATTCATGATGTGGTTGTTCGCCAGGCCGTTATCGGCAGTGTATCTTTTCAGGATTTTATTTTGCTTCCTATCGAACAAAAACAGACCTCCTTCCGTGCCGATCCAGAACCGGCCCTTTTTATCCTCAAAGATGGAACGCACAGAATATCCTATTTTATACCGCTGGTATTGCCTAGAAGCTGTATCTATACGGATCAAACTGTTCCAGTCGCCTCCCCAAAGCTGTCCGTATTTGTCCTCATTGAGTACCAGAATATCGTTTAACTTCGGATCAAACCGTTCGAAATGATTTGTTTTACGATTGAACAGAAATAGTCCGTATTGGAGAGCTCCTGCCCAGAGGTTTTTTTGCCTGTCTTCGTATATCAGCCAGAATGTGGCATTTGTCAGCTTCCTGGCACCGGCATAAGCATAGTATTGTTCAAAGCGATCTGTTCCGGGTATATGCCTGCTGATGCACCCGTCGTAAGAGGCGAGCCAGATATTACCAAGATAATCTTTCCTGATGCTGGTGATTGAATTTCCGCCGAGAGAAGCCGGATTATCGGATCGGTGAACAAAATTTGTGAATTTATTATCCTTCCTGTTCAGCAGGCTCACGCCTCCCCCGTCAGTTCCAATCCATAGATGTTGGGGGTCCTGCTCACATATTGACAATACAAAGTTGTTCGAAAGGCTGTTGCTGTTACCGGTTTCATGTTTAATATTTACAAAACCTGATTTGTACGGATCAATGATATTCAGGCCTCCGCGGTAGGTTCCAATCCATATGCGCGACCGCCTGTCCTTATAAAGAGCTAAAACAGCATTGCTGGCTATTGTCTGTTTACCGTCTCCACTGTTGATATAGCTAAACCGGTGGGTCCTCCCGTTTAAAACGTTGATGCCACCTCCGTCTGTGGCAATCCAGAGCTCATTGTTGTTTCCGCTTATAATGGCAGAGATACGCGTGGAGGAAAGCATGTTCTCCGCTTTCCCGAAATGGCGGTCATACCTGTTTTTGAAAATGTCATACCGGTCGATGCCATCGGAACTACTGAGCCAGAGATAGTTGTTGTGAAATAGCAGACGTGAAGCACTGCGGACTTTGTTATTTACGAGCCATAATTGCTTCAGGTTTCGATCGTATCTGCATAGACCAGCTCCTTCAACAAATACCCACACTGACTGATCGGAACCTATGCAAATTGCCTGTACTTTATACTTATACCTCTCTTTTCCAAATGGAACTGTAAAGCCGTCCCGGTATTTGTTTTTCTCAAATATAACAAGGCTTTCGCCTGCTACCCTGAGGTAGGCATTGCCGTTTTTATCGAATTTGATCTCCTCGGTATCTTTATTCAGTTTCTTCGGCTTAGAATCTTGGGAGCGGTAGTAAACGGAAAAAAAGCTTTCTGTCAGGTTATTATAAACGCTCACACCCCCGTGTGTTCCAACCCACAGTTTTCGTTCAGCGTCTTCGGCAATGACGTTAATCCAATTTTGTATAATACTTGTTGTATCCTGGTCGTTGCTTCTGAAAATTTTGAATTCATAACCGTCATATCGGTTAAGCCCATCGTTAGTCCCAATCCACATAAAACCATTATGATCCTGAAAAAAGCTACGCACTGCGCTGTTTGACATTCCGTTTTCTATCCCCAAATGATCCAGGGCGCCGGAATTCTGTCCAAATAGAAAACAGGTTTTAAACAGCAAAAAAAACAACAACACTTTATCTTTCAATAGCTTCATAACCGGGGACAGCAAGAATTATTAATGTTACTAATTGGCTGGTTAAAAGTAAACAAATTAGTAATAAACCATGCATTATTGTACAGTTACCGGAAGAAGCGGCAGCCAGTCTGCGGCGGTAGTTTTGAGTTCTTTTTTACTATCCGAGAAAGTGACACGGTCGGGATATAAGCGGTATCCCCCTGTAGCGATGAACCTTTTAATCAGGAGATATGACATGAAGCCCTTCCTGAATGCACTATCCAGTAATTGCATGCTAACCTCATCAGGCCTTCTCCACTCGAGAGGTATACCTATTAGCCCGCGGTAGTTTATCGCTAACAAAAACCCGGCAGGAACTGATTTTATCGATTTCATTTCTTTTTGTAATGATAATTGGCAAACCGGATAAAGTTACCCCAGTCATACGCTGTGAGGTCATGTATTCCTGTCCGTAAATGATAGCCTAAAGGCGATTGAATGACAGGATGATCAGGCAGCGGAATGTTAGCTGGGAGCGTCGATTTAAGAGAATATAGCAAAAAAACGGGCTCCGCATATTTCATGGACAGGAAGCTTCCAGCAGGGTCAGCCCACAGATCTTTTGTTGCATTAGTGGTATATACAAAACGTGGGGCACTTAATGCAATAAGCATATGCTGATCTACGGGTAAATCATCTTCTCTGTTATTGAAGTCTTTATAGTTGTTGCAAAACCAGTGAGGGAAAGTTGCATTTATCTTTTCAATGGTTTCGCCAAAGCGCCGCCGGGCAAGTGCGGCTCCCGAATTACCTGAACAACTGGAAAAGCAGATGGAAAAACGTGTATCCTGTGCTGATGCCCATAATGCAGCCTTGCCTCCCCTGGAGTGACCGACGACTGCTACTTTGCGGCTGTCTATGGATTTTTCTGTTTCAATATAATCCATTACCCTGCTCGCTCCCCAGGCCCATGCGCCGATTGCTCCCATGCCATTATCTGCAGACAGCTGCAAGGGATAGAGCTGCAGAACGCCGTTCATAAACGTATTTTTATCGTCAGGTGCAAGGTCGCTCACATGGAACGCTGCAATAGCATAGCCGCTATCTATCAGCTGCTCTGCCGGCCAGAACTCCGTTTTTATAGTTCTGGAAGGATCAGTATTGTTTTTACCGCGATTGTTGATCAATAAAAATAAAGGCGCGGGATTGTTTGTTTGGGAAGGAACAAAGATTACCAGGTGTATTGTTATTGACTTGCTTTTGCGAAAGACTTGTATGTCTGTTTGTTTCAGTATCGCCTTACCATCCATTGCCGCCTTATCTGTATGGACGGAATTGTATTTTATACTGTCAAAATCCCTCGGCATTTGTCCGTAGATGTTGTCTTCAAAGAGTCGCAGAATTTCTTCCCGGCGCCTGTTTATCCATTCTGTTTTGTCGAGGGTAGCTTTCTTGCCTGCTGTAGTTAAAAATGAGGGCAAAACATACCGCGGAACGAGTTGCTCGTCATAATTTTGGCCTTTGACAATCACAACAATGGCAAGTAAGACGAACAGGCTTGAGAATAGTTTCATAATGGTCAAGCAAATTTGCACTATATATTACTTTTCAGAGGGATACAAATTAAGCTTTTAGGGGATAGTTTTCAGCCAAACTGATTCCCATTACTTTGAATGCAAAAATTATCCCTTCGTCTGAAGCCATAATGCAGCGGCAAGCTTAGGTATAATCTATTCCTCATTCGCTATCTGCAAAAAGCATGAGGTCAACCCTCTGCAGAATTAATTTTAACAACGGCTTACATCACGAAACAGATAATTTTTTGTATTCAGAGGGGCTCACCTCAAACTGTTTTTTGAAACATACACTGAAATACTTTGCATTATTAAACCCTGTTTGATAAGCCACCTCGGCTACCGTTAAATCTGACTGCTGCAACAGATAGGCACTTCGTTTCAATCTGATATTTAAAATAAACTCTTTGATTGACATGCCTACTATATCATTTATTTTCTGATACAGTATCGTTCTTCCAACATTCATATCTGAGACAAAATCATCTACTGAATAATTTGGATTTGAAATATTCAGTTCAATAGACTTCATTGCTTTTATCAAAAGCTCTTCATCCATCGAAGTAATAGTGACTTTCGACGGATCAACCACCAACCGCTTGCTGTACATCTCCCTCAATTCCTGCTGGTTCTTCAGAATGGTTTCGGTTTGCTGCACCAAATATTCTACATCAAAGGGTTTGTCGATAAATACCGTTGCACCAAATTCAAGCGCTTTAATCTTGTTTTGGTTGTCGTCCCCCACTCCCGAGATCATCACGATAGGAATATGACTGGTTTTAAAATTCTGGCGTAAGCGACGACAAACTTCAAAACCATCACAATTGGGCATCACAAGATCTGTGATGATCAATTGAGGGTATATCTTCTCAGCTTTGATAATGCCCTCCATTCCATCACTGGCAGTATAAATATTGTATTTTTCCGAAAGCCTTTGTTCCAGATAGGTACGCAGAGCCGCGTCGTCTTCTATAAGCAAAAGGCTGTTTGACTTCCGGGCGTTCCTAATCGCACTTTCCGGCTCTGCAGGCCCCAGCATAATATCGTCAATCTCTGAAATGGTATAGTCATAAACATTTCCCTGCATGTCGGCCGGACTGGCTTCCTTTTTTAAAGGAAGCATGATCGTAAATGAAATTTTGTCCATTTTATTAACCATCCAGATCTTCCCTTCAATGACATCCACCAGCTCTTTTACAATGGCGAGACCGAGCCCTGAGCTCTCCTCAAAAGTCGGTCGCTGGGACGATAAACGATTAAAGGACGTAAAAAGGGTGGCTATTTGCTGTTCAGAAAACCCATCCCCGCTATTTAGTACTTCAATTGAAATATATTCTCTTTCGTGCTCATCCGGATTTTGTGACAACCTTGCCTTTTCCTCTTCGGTAGATTCATATATACGCACACCTACATAGCCCTTATTCGGAGTGTACTTTAATGCGTTAGAGAACAGATTGGTTAAAATCTTCTCAATGACATCATAATCGAAAGCAACAGATAAGTGATCTTTATGAGTTGAGATATTGGTTTCTATTTCTTTTTTGTTCGCATATAATTCAAACAAGCCAAAAATATCGCGAACAAAATTTATAAAATCGCCTACCTGGGGATGTAAGGTTATCTTCTGGCTCTCTATTTCGCGGAAGCGCAACAACTGACTGATCATTCGCTGTATGCGAGATACATTTTTCTCTATAAGGTGCATATAGCCCGCCGCATGATCATTTGTCTCTACTGTTTCCTTCAGTTGTTTAAGCGGTTCCAGAACCAGCGTGAGCGGTGTTTTCAGATCGTGGGAAATATTCGTAAAGAAATCCGTCCGGGCTTGATTCAGGTCGCGCATATTCCGTTCTTTTAAAGCCTCTAAAGCCAGTCGCTCCTTAAACACCTTCTTATTGGTGTAGTAACGGACTACGAAAAACAGCAACCCCAATGCACTCATGCCATAGAAACAATAAGCCCACCAGGATAGGAAAAATGGAGGATCAATATGCAAATAAAGCCTTGATATTTTGTCGCCCCATAGCCCATCATTATTGGATGCCTTTATTTCGAATGTATAATCTCCACTGGGGAGATTAAAAAACTGCACTGATTTCTGATTTGCATTGACCAACGACCATTTATCGCCCAATCCCCGCATACGATAGGCAAATTGATTTTTGTCTGCAGACAAGTAACTATTTGCTGAAAACCTGATCTCTATATTAGACTGCTTACTTGAAAGCGTTATTCTTTCCTCCTCAAGGTTCGATAAACTTGAAATGTCCTTTGATAACGGAGAATGCATCGTATTAACAGTTACCCTTGTATTGTTTACAAGAAATCCCGTAAAGAATACGCGAGGCTTCTGTGGATTTTTATTCATGTATCCTGGATCAAAAAGCAGGAATCCATTTGTTCCCCCGAAAAGCATTTCTCCTTTTTGGGTTTTATAGGCCGCCCGTATATAAAAGGACCCGCACCTGTTTTCTTTATAAAACCGCGCCCTTTCAAACCTTTGCAATTTCCGGTTATAGAAATAGAGCCCTTCGCTTGTACTTAACCAGATATTCTTCGAAACATTATCTTCCAGTATGCCAAACACCATTTTCGGACGAAATCCATTACTATCATTAAAGTTCAGATACGTGCCGTCTTTCTTCAGCACATTTACTCCTCTGCCTAAGGTCCCTAACCATACTTCGCCGTCTGACGTTTCAAGGTAACAACACAACTGATTAACAGAATACGGGCCGTCTTTGATGAAATAATGCTTCAGAACTTTTCGTGTATTCCGGTCGATGACGAATAATCCGCTATGAGTAATCAACCGAAGGTTGTTTTGTCTGTCAATGTACAAGGCTTCGATTTCCAGACTTAGTGCTTTGTTGTTTGCATCAACCACTTTGACTATTTCTGTACCGCTGCCTGCCTTTCTTTTATAGAAAAATGATTTATCGGGGTCCGTCATCCACCATGTACCTTTATCGTCGTAAACGAAATCATATATCGTTAGCGGCTGCCGGCTTTCCGGAAATAAAAAACTAAGGTCTCTGAATTTTTTTTGACCCATATCATACGACGTAATTCCGCCGCTGAAAGCTGAAATGAACAGGTG
>DALYUO010000037.1:26072-27397 GCA_031981225.1 Pararcticibacter sp. | reverse complement strand
GGAAGCAGATCGTATAACTATCTTTTAATACCAAGGCATGAGGGCCATTTCGCAATTGAGCCGGTCCGGTTTTCTTATTTCAATCCGGCTTCCGGCCGCTATGAGACAGCTCCGGTGCAGGGATTCAAGGTCAAAGTAAACAAAGGTAATCCATCTGAAAATATAGTGTATTCGGGAGCGGGCAAACAGGATGTTAAATTATTGAATAAAGACATCTCGTACATTAAAACAGCAGAACCCGACCTTTACAAGGAAGGCGAAGAGTTTCACGGATCCGTGTGGTATTATCTTCTGCTGGTGACAGGCCCTCTGATATTTGCAGGAGCTCTTATATACCGTAAATGGGACGAAAAAAACAACAGTGACCCACTTAAGGTAAAGAGCAGAAAAGCAGGGAAAATTGCAGCCCGGCATCTCGCTAATGCTCAAAAGCAACTATCGGAAAATAACAGTAAAGTATTCTACGAGGAAGTATTTAAAGGCTTATACGGATACCTGAGCGACAAGCTGAATATACCAGCAGCTAACCTTAATAAAGAAACAATTGCTGCTGAACTGCAGGCGAAAGCATTAGATGACGGCCTGATCAGGCAGCTACTTGACACGCTGGACTTATGTGAAATGGCCCGCTTTGCCCCCGTTACCCAAATATCAGCCAATGAAGTATTTGAAAAAGCAAAAAACACCATTTATGAAATTGAAAATAAGCTTTAAGTCGTTGAGGTTATTTCAATATCTGATCCTCCTGATTGTACTTCCGCTGATCTCGGCGGCAGAAGATGGGGCTGATTCCCTTTTTAAAAAAGGGAATGAACAATTTGCAAAACGAAAGTATGAGGAGGCTATAACGTCCTATCAGAGAATCCTGGAAAGAGGTTATCGTTCGGCGGCCGTGTACTTCAATCTTGGCAACGCCTATTACCGTACGGGCGATATCCCTTCTGCATTATTGTATTATGAAAAGGCTCATAAGCTTGATCCCGGGGATGAAGATATTAAACTGAACATCCAGATAGCGAACTTAAAAACTACGGATAAGACGGATCCCGTTCCGGAGTTTTTCCTTTTTAGATGGTGGCGGGGCTTGATCCTTTTACTATCGTTAAACACCCTCGCCGTTCTAAGTGTTGTCTTTTTCCTGCTCGCTTCACTTAGCCTTGCGGTTTATCTTTTCACACAGTCTGTAGCCATAAAAAAGGCCTCATTTTATAGTGGAATAATGTTGATCGTTTTCGGAGCGACCTTTTTGTTCCTTCAAAACAGGCAGGCGCATTACTTCAGGATCCATCACGAAGCCATTATTTTCAGCGGATCGGTTACGGTGA
>DALYUO010000037.1:22624-26062 GCA_031981225.1 Pararcticibacter sp. | reverse complement strand
TAAACTGCCAAACGGAAATTCAGGCTGGATTCTTGAAACAGAAGCAAAGGAAATATAATTTATAATCGTCTTTTATGTACTGAAACCACTTAATTATTAAAGGCAGACGAATTCGCCTGCCTTTAATAATTAAGCTTATATCAAGGTTTTATTTAACCCGAGAATCCTCAACTACTGAAGCAGCTTCAATAGCTTCTGCTGGTTTTCCTTGTTAACTCCCTTTAAATCGTTAATGATAGCAGGAAGCGTCTTATAGTCAGCATTAAATCGATCAATCAACGGATAAAAATTCTGTGGATAATACTCCAGGGCACGGTTGGTTTCTTCTGCGTTACCCAGGGCTTCAGGAAGATAGATACCGTTATCCATGCTCTTTAATTCAGCTGTCAGTTGAGTTAGTCTTTTTAACTTCCCGACAAGGCCATTATTGATGTCTACTTTATTATCAGCACTATAAATTACTTTTACCTGCTGTTTTTTACGGCAATCCATCAGCGGTAAAGAAACATTCACACTAAGCTCTCTTCCTGTATAATTCCAGCTTCCGCTTTTCAGCGTTTGGGAGAAGTCAATCGCTTTTCCGTTGACCAACACCTTTTGCGGAATTTCAGAGCCATATAATTTCAGAAGATATTTTCTTTTACCGGGCATACCCTCATACTTTCCGATAGTTCCTCCAATGTTTACAGTGAGTTCTCTGCCGCTTGAAGTGGTAGAGAATTCTGTTGATGCATACTGGTCCCTGTAAGCTTTATCATTCCCATTGTCCTCTTTGAGAGTGAACTGGCCATTACTACCCGGGAAAACAGCAACCGTGATGTCCTCAGGATTTGAATCCAGGTTTTGTACATCCTCACTATACAAAGGCACTATAGATCCCGCCTTTATATAAATTGGATATTCGTTCAATGTAAATGCTCTTTCGAGTGTCTGTCCCCCCTTCAGCAAAGTACCAGTATGCCATTCAAACCAGTCATTGCCCTCAGGAAGCCATACTTTAACCTTCGAAAATCCGTCTACCGCTGGTGAACCTATAGGTGCAACAAGCATATTGTCGCCGAACATGTATTCTCTGTCAAAGCGGTAAGCCTCTTCAGACTTCGGATAGTCGTAGTACATCGGACGACAAAGGCCAATGGCAGTATCATAAGTCTTCCTGGCCATCGTATAAATGTAAGGAACAAGCGTGTAACGCATCCTTATCGCCTCATACTGAGCCTGTGAGTATTTACCGTTGAAGTTCCAGATCTCTTTCTGTATTTTACCATTCTTTGTTGAGTGGGTACGAAGGATAGGGCTTAACGCACCGTACTGCAACCAACGTGTGTATAATTCCGGATCAACAGATTCATCTCCGTGTTTCAGCTGGTGCCCTCCTATATCATGACTCCAGTATGTATATAAAACATTCGAAGAAGTGTTTGTAAAATAAGGCTGGTATTCGAGCGACTTCCATGAAATAAAGGTATCTCCTGAAAACCCGATCTGATACCGGTGATTACCCAATCCTCCCCATCTGTGATACAACATTGGGCGTGTTTCACGATGACGATCCATATTCGTATAAAAAACATAATTCAGCCACCATGTATTACTAAGGTTAGTAATTCTCTTATCGTTTGGCCATTGCTGCCAGTCTAACCACCAGAAATCTATTCCTTTTTGCTCAATAGGCCGGAGAATAACATCAAACAGATTCGACATAAACTGTTTATCTGAAGCCATAAAAGGAACTGTTTTTCTTCCAGCTGTATCAAATTTCATATTCTGAGCAAACTGGTTATAGTCGTCTTCGTAGCCGGCAACACCATCTGCCGGATGTAAGTTTAACGTAGTTTTCAGGTGATTTTCGTTCGTCCAGCTTAAGAATTTGCCCGGATCTGGAAATAAGCTTTTGTTCCAGCTCCAGCCAGTCCAGCCCTGTCTATGCCAGTCCATGTCAATCACCAGAACGTCCACAGGAATATTGAAACGTTTGAGATTCGCTGTAAGTTCTCTCAGTTCATTATCTGAATAACTCCAATACCTGGACCACCAGTATCCCAGGGCATACCGCGGCATCAGAGGTACTTTTCCTGAAATCTGTGAAAAATCATACAATGCTGATTTGTAGTCGGGACCGTATCCCATGAAATACCAGTCTGTACCCGCATTCTCCCGGGTATAAACCCATGGCCAATCGCTGTTATCTAGGCGTAAATCAGATGAGTCATCCAGGAAATACCATCCGTCTCTTGAAAGGATTCCGTCTTCGAGTTCGATCTTTTTACCATTATGCAAATGGGTGTCTCCATCATAATTATCCAGCGTACGGTAAGTACCTTTCAGATTGTATTTCTGCTTTTTCCCTGGCCACCAGCTAATTGTATCGCTTTTCAGCATTTTTATTTTCAAGTTCTCCTGGTTGAACGCCCCGGAGTTTAACTTATAGCTCATTTCCAGTTCGCCGGTTTTAATAGTGAGCCATCCGTTTTCTTTCTTTGATGTATAGACAGGCACAGGTAAATTCCGGTTTACAACAACAAAGGACGCATGGTCGTCAAACGACTTGTTGTTATTCCACTCCATCCTTATAAGTCTCGGAGTGAGAACTGTAAAACGTGCATTATCTGCTTCTACTATAGCTTTTTTATCAGCCTGTAAGCTGGAAACATTCTGTGCCTGTGACGGCTGCAGATAGAGGAGAAAAATCAAAGCACCGAGTAGAACGGTTTTTAAATGTGCTTTGTGAAAAGAAATAGAATTCATATCTGGTTTTTAGTGTGTTATTTCTTCGCTGGTGGAATTGTTTGGAGGATCAACATCCTATCAATCCCTGGTCAGTTTTCTAAGCTTATCATAAATCCCTTTCATGTATACTAAGCTAGAACGTCTGGACTTTTTGTTAAAGGTATGAATATCTCTACCCTTCGTTTCTTCCTGATGGTCGCTCTAAAAAAAAATCCAAACCCGTCAAAATGCAAGCAATTGATAACTATCTTGTTGTGTAATTTTGAAAGGTTAAATATCCAAGTACTTTTGCTCGAAATGCTTAACAGAACTAATGTATTTTCCATCCATCAACAGGTTCGCAGGCTGTCTCTTTTGTAAATTTTTATCAATCTACTCACGTATACGCTGCTAAATTAAAAAAACTAAAACGATATAGCTTAATGCCCACTAAATAAATGTATCGGTTCTGCTAAGTACGTTTCGATAACATTTGCAGATAATTTCCCGTCCCGAAGCTCTGCGATTTGCAGTCATAGTCGCCGACTGGCATTGGAAGTAGCATTAAACTGCCGATGCATTATTCGCCTACTGGTACCGGGATATTAACACCAGTAGCGGTGGCAGTTCCAAAATTTGGGGAACCGTCGGCATTCCAGTTTAGCTTCTGCATTCTTGGGGTTCTTGGTCCTGTGTTATTTGGTGCACTGCGCGCATGATATACGAACC
>DALYUO010000037.1:20876-22614 GCA_031981225.1 Pararcticibacter sp. | reverse complement strand
CAGTATAGCTGCTGGTGAAAAAACCATTATGTCCGGGCCCATAAACAGAGTTAGTTTCATTTTTCACAAACACCTGCTTTTTATTTATCCAATCAGAAGCAACTGTAGGATTACCACCCGCTTTTAATTGTATTTGAGCAAGGCAATAATTATCACTGCTATAACGACTGGCAGAAAATATGATAAATACAGGACTCGCTGCATCTTTTTGTAACATAATCGGGCCTTCGTTCACACCTGCACCCAATGAGTTGGGCTCATGTTTTTCCCATGTATTTGTGGGTGACGATATTTTCACCCGTGGACCGTTTATCGTCCAGGGATTCGACATAGTAGCCAGATAAATATATTGTTTATACCTCGAAGCCACGCTTTCCCACCCAGACCAAATAAAATACATAGACGAACCTATAGTCAGCACCGAACCATCAATAGCCCATTGATCGCTTGAATCAGTTATTTTTCCTTTATAAGTCCATGTTCCGGTAGTTGGATCGGAATTACTGTTTTCTAGCACAAACATGCGATGGTTATCTCCCTGTCCGTCATTTGCAGCAAAATAGAGATACCATTTACCGGAAAGGAAATGCAATTCAGGCGCCCAAATATTCGAAGAATGATCTGTACCTGCAGGAGGAGTCCAAACTACTACTTCTTGCGCTGTTGCCAGCAACGACATTGAAGTCGTCTTCCTGATACCTAAGCTACTACCCCTCGTATACATAAAATAATAGTAACCGTCCTTTTGTGCTACATACGGATCCGGCCTGCTTGTATTGATCAGCGGGTTTTGGAAATTCAGATTATGAAAATTAAACAGATCCTGCGTACCGCTAACTGTTGTTTTTTGTCTGATCTTTCTTCCAGGGGTATTATCTTCCGGATCAACGACCATTTTCATGCCAGTCGCCTTGTTGGTGAGAGAGTAGAGATTATTACTACCAGAATATGTGATCTTCCAGAGCTGAGAGTCGGTGCCGTCGTCAGTACCCTGTTGTAAAATAGCGCCCGATACTGCTGAAGGCGACTTCAAATATTTACTGCTTGTAACATTTGCCAGTTTATAATAAGGTGAGTCAATTTTTATCAATTTCCATCTCTGACCGTTGTTAGGGAACCACGACCACTGCTGGATTGCAGCATTTTCTACGGTTGAGTTACCTGTTACTTCGACCACGGGACCCGCTGCTAACGACGATATGCCTCTGATCCGGTAAATAGCGCCATCTATTAGCGTTCCTAGTGGCGGTGCAGCGCTAATCTTTTGGCGCCCTTTTTTGGCGGTCTCACTTTCAGACTTGTTCGCTTCTTTTAATGTTTCTTTCTGACAAGCAGCTGTTAAAAATAAAACAGCGAAGAGGAGTTTAATTATTGGTCTTTTTATCATAAGGAATGTTATTGACACAGCAAATACACGGTGTTAGCCAAGAAAGAGCATTTGCAGTGCTGTTTACTAATTGGTTAATTGTAAACTAAAGTAAGGAATGAGGCGTCTAAAATCTGTTCATCTTTTTGCCGATTTGTCTCAAAAAACCCGTTTCAGGTAGATCCTAAGGACAGATCCCCTGAAACGGGCTAAAATAGTTAAATTCAATTTTCGGTCTTATCCTCGTCTGCTACAGCTTCTTCCCAGTTATCCCATTTGGGAGTCGCGGGATTATAACCATCGTAGCCGTAATTTTGGCTAAGTTGTCCGTTTTTGTTAGCTGTAATTTCTGAATAGGGAATTGGCCAGTAC
>DALYUO010000037.1:12122-20866 GCA_031981225.1 Pararcticibacter sp. | reverse complement strand
AGTTTGGGTTACTATTACCGGTAGCATTGATCTGTATAGCACCCTTGTTATACATACTGTAGTGTACAATACGTTGATACCAATAGCTCCCTCCTGAGGTACCTGTACCACTTTGCTTATCAAAATCCTCCAGGCTATAAATATTACCCCATTCATCGGGTCTGCCACTGCGGGCAAGGCAAAGAGACACTCGTTTCAATTCCACATTGCGCCATTCTTCCCAATACAATTCTCGGGCGCGCTCGTTCATAATATCGCCGATGGTAACCACACCCTGATATAACTGGCTGCATTTTGCCCTCTGTCGCAGTATATTCAGATCATCCTTAATAGTAGGATCACCCGGATTCATGTAATATTTAGCTTCAGCCCGAAGGAGATATGCTTCTGCCAAACGGTAGAGATACCAGTCGGCATTGCCGCCATTAGTAGCTCCTCTATTACCGTCAGAACCACTTATGTTCGCTTCATTCACCGGATCATCCAGGAAGAATTTATAATGAGGAACATCAAACCAACGACGGATAGTATCGCTGCATAACAGTTTTCCGTTAGCAGGATTGACGAGAATAAGAGGCTTTCCAAATTCAGAAGACGCCTTGTTGTTTACACGGTAATCTTCCATGCGGATCCAGTTGCCCGACTGAGAACTATGACGTAAGTCGGTCGCATCCATAACGCCGTTAACACGCCACAGCAGATGGGTCTGAAAATAAGTGGGACGAAATGTGCCAATACCGCGTCCGAATGCACGCATATAGTCATAATTCGGATTGTAATCACGATTGTCACGTCTGATATTTAATAACGCCTGTTTGCCATCTTTTGCCTGTACCTTGTTGTCAAAAACAAAGGGATATAAGATGCGCATTGTAAGCATTTTAATAAAGGATTCTGCTTCTGCACCCCGGTTGGGTAAACCCATGATAACCTCGTGGTTGGCGGCAATAAGTTTGTTTTCGGCACGATGTAAATCCCAGATCACATTGCGGGTAATCGGCCATGTCTGCGGTTCTCCGCCGTCATTGAACGTACCAAAATTATCGAGCATAAGTGAATAGCCCGACTGATTAATTAGTATATCTGTTTGTTCCTTAGCTTTTGCATACTCTCCCAGGGCGAGATAAAATTTGGCAAGCAACATGCGGCAAGCTCCCTTATTTACTATACCTATAAGGCTGATATTCTTTTGATCGGGAACCCATTGTACTGCATACTCCATATCTTTGGTAATCATTTGCAGAATAGCGTCACGCTTTGTACTCCGGTAGTTTTGCTTAGGTGCCTCTAAAATTTTAGTTACGAGCGGTACATCTCCATACTGAAATACTAAAGCCATATAGCGGAAGGCACGATGAAAATATGCCTTGCCTCTGTAGGCATTCCGGGTGGCATCGTCCAAACCTGGCACCTGGTCGACATATTTAATAATGGTATTAGCATTCATAATACCATTGTAACTTTCCTGCCAGAAATGCCAAATGCTGTTTGTTCTATCAAGGTTATTTGTATTACTATTATCGCTGGTAGGGGTAAGCATTCCGGCAACATCGCAAAGCATGCTACGCTTGTCAGTCGCACTGGCAACCATTAATTCAGAGAAGATATACTCTGTTCCCAGTGTAAGCATCTCGTTATGGTCGGTCGCGTAATATTGTTTGAGCTGACGGTCGGCTATGGCCTGTACCGCTATCAAGCCCGCTTCGGAGGTGAAGGTTTCATCAGGTTCATAAACTGAAAGTGGATCGGGCTTCAAAAAATCCTTTGTACAACCGCTAAACAATATTGCGCCACCCATAAACAGGGTAAAACATAATATATATATGCGACTCAATTTTTGAGTTATCTTTTTCATATTCGTTGCTATTTAAGATTAGAAAGTTAAATTCAATCCCAATGTATAAACACGCGTAGCCAAACCTCCGCCTATCTCGTATGCCGTCTTCTGCTTGACGAATAAACGAACGATCATACGCTTTTTGAGCTCCAGAGGCACCAACGGGCCCCTTGGCTTCGATACGTCCATAATCATTGGTTGGATTATCTGGTGTCCAGTACTCCTTTGCGGGCACATTCTGTAAAGCATAGGTCATACGTCCACCGTCGTCATCGTTATTGAGATAGGCGCCCGCCATTCTCTTCTGTCCTATATAGGAGTAAATATTAAACGAGACACTGAGGTTTTTGCGAAATACGAACTCATTGCGCAAAGACCAATGGAAAGGCGACGTAGTTTGTCCCAGGAATTCTTTGTCTTTATTGTTATATACAGGAGTAACTGTACCGTCAGCATTTATCTTATCATCTGCAGTGTAGTTATTCGCCACTTTCGGATCGCCGGGCACCTGGCCGTGTCTTTTTGCTTCTTCTACCTCACTGGCCTGCCAGACTCCTATAACACGGTAGTCCCAGATCGCGTTAATCGATTTTCCTATAAACCAGCCGTTTGGTTCATCATCCATTTCTTTTCTGCCCGTCACATTTCCTTCGGAATCCACAATGTTCTCGTATTGATAGTTAAGATGCTTGATTTCGTTCTTATTGTACGAGAGTCCAAGTGTGGTAGACCATTGGAAATTATCGTTACGGATATTTAGAGAATTTAACATGAAATCAATCCCATGGTTATCAACTTGTCCCAAATTGGTGGTAATGTTATCGAATCCAGTCATTTTCGGCAAGCGTTCGTTCATTATCATGTCATGAGTTTTCATGATGTAATAATCTACATTACCTGATATACGGTCATTGAGGAAGCCAAAATCGAGTCCAAAATTTAATGACTCGGTTTTCTCCCATTGCAGGTTTGGATTTTTCATTCTATCAGCCATTAAATAACGGTATAATGCCAACTGCCCGGAAGAGTTGATGTAACCCTGCATTTTGCCTGCTCCTTCAGAAAGGTTAGAAAGCGCAACGTACGGATTCTCCAGAGAGCGATTACCGTTTTCACCATAAGATATACGTAATTTACCAGTACTCATGATATCACTCCATTTGAAGAATTTTTCGTTTGTAAACGCCCATGCCAATGCTACTGAAGGGAAAGTAGCATAAGGGTTGGAGGTACCGAAAGCAGAATAGCCATCCCGGCGGATGGATGTGGTAAGCATATACCGGTTGTCATAAGAGTAAAACAAACGCGCTAGCAGGGCATCTGCTGTCTGATGTGTGTCTTCACTCAGAAACGTACTGTTCTCTTTGGTACCATTCTTAGTATTGTGAAATCCCAGCGCGTCGGACGGTAATATGTTGCGCGCTTCAATGCGGTCTTTCCAGAACCGGCGTTCTTCAGCTTCCTGTACGAGCGTAAGGTTCAGGTGGTGCTTTTTATTGAACGTGTAGTCCCAGTTAATGGTATTGTTAAGCGACCAGTCGAAACGTTTCGACTGTTCACGGTTTGCCCCTCGGTTCGCGGGATTAGAGCCCGGCAATTCTGCCGACATAAAATAACGGTCATAAAAAAATTGATAACGAGGCGAAGCATTGAACGAATATGTAATATTATAAGGTAGCTTTATTTTAGCGTTAAAAATACTATTCAGCACAGTGTAGCCCTTTTCCAGCTCCAGATATTGTTTTTCAAAATCGTAATTATAACCTCTTTGGCTGTAATCACTGCTCAAGGGATACTGAAGAGGATTACCGGTCTCATCAGTGTAATCGGCATATGGACTGTTGCGCAGAAAGTAATCTAAATCAAGGTCGACGTTACCATCTGACCTGTTCTGAAAATTTACATTAGCCCCCATTTCCAACCAGTTAGTGATGTTGGCATTCACTTTCATGTTGGAGCGAACTGCCTGGTATTGATCACTTATAACAGCGCCCTGATTCTTTAAATAGCCCATTGACAAATAATAGTTTACTTTTTCGCCGGCGCCGCTCACACTGGCATTATAGTCCTGATTGAGCGCATTGCCTTTAAACCCCAGCCGCTTAGCCCAAATGCTCTGATCTGATTCCCCCGCTTCGTTAGTGGTATAAGCTTTCCAGTCATCAATAGTAATGTCTTCCGGGAGTTGATCGGGTCGCATAAAATAACCGGGCTGACTGGTAAAAACCCCGGTTTGATAAGCTTCATAAGCACCCGTTTGAGGATTTACACCGTACGTATTCTTCGTATACCAGTCTTGACGGTGCTGTAAATATGCTTCCCGACTGAATCTTTCCCGGTAATCACTTTGTTCGGTAGCACCAACATTCATAGTCATATTAATAACAGGTTTGCCCTGTTTCCCCTTTTTGGTGGTAATGATTATCACACCACTTGCCGCCTTTGATCCGTAAACGGCAGCAGCTGAGGCATCCTTCAGCACATCGATCTGCTCGATATCGTCTGGATTAATTTCCGAAAGCTCTCCATAGAACTGCATTCCATCGAGGATGAGTAGAGGATCATTGTGTCCCCCACCAGTATAAACCGAACGCTGGCCACGGATCTGCATGGTGCCGCCGCCCTTTGCCGAAGCGTCATAGCCTACCTGTAAGCCTGGTGAACCACGCAGGATATCCTGAACTGTCTTAGGATTTTCATTCGCAATTCTGTCGGGACGGATCTGGATAACAGATCCGGTCAGGTCTTTCTTTTTCATTGTTCCATATCCCACTACTACTACTTCTTCCAGCGCTTTGCTGCTTTGGACGAGTTTAATCTGGAACTCACTTTTATTGCCTACAGCAATAATCTGCGATTCGTAGCCGATATAAGATACTGCCAACACCGCATTGGACGCCACCTGTAATTTAAATACCCCGTTTATGTCGGTACTTGTTCCTGAAGATGTATTTTGAACCTTTATGGCAACGCCCATGAGCGCCTCACCCGTTTTGGCATCGGTCACGGTACCCGTTATTATACGTTGTTGAAATAAAGAAGCTTGTGGTACAGGCCGTGGAGGTTTGCTCATTATAGCAATAATACCGTCGTTTAACGACCATGTGAGACCATGACCGTCCAGTAGTGTATTCATTGCATCAGCAAAATCTACCTGTTGTAACTTAACGGTAATACGCGTCTCTGCAATTTTATCTCCACGAAATAAAAAAGAATATCCCTGTTGTTTCTGAATCTCCTGCAATACTTCACGAAGTGAGATATTTCTGGCATTTAGCGTAATTGTTTGTGCTTTGCTTATTGCCACGGCAGGCCAGGAAAAGGTAACTGTTAAGAGAATCGCTATTTTCGTGATAAGTAATAACCGCGATTTAAAGGACCAATAACGGTCCGTTACACGTTGTGTAAAAATCATATATTTGTCATGTTTGGATGGTTAGAAATTGGTTTTCCGACAGCTTTTGAATATCCCGCCGGATGTCAGATCCAGACAAGATCAACGGGTGATGTCTTCAGCATCATCCGTTTTTTGTCAGGATAAATCTATGATTTGTAATTTCTATAATTTCATCTTCCCTCCTTCTTTAGCATTTATATATTGGTTTATTGTTCGCCCAGAACGATCAACTGTTTTCGCTCTCCTTGCTGGATAATTTTAAACTTCAGCCGGCTTAGTTCGAGTGCTTTTAAAACAGCGCTTAACGGTTTATCCCTATCGATATAGGCATATACATTAGATTCCGGTAACTTTTCCTGGTAAACCACATCAAGATTATACCATCTGGCCAATTGTGTAATGGCTGTTGTTACAGGCAACTTATTAAAATAAAAAAAGCCATCCTTCCAGGCAGTAAATTGAGAAACATCTACTTTGGATTTGGTGATATGACCGTTACTCAACGATGCCTGCTCTCCAGGCGCAAGTAAGATTGACTGATCAGACGTAAGAGAACCTTCTCCTGATCCTTTTGCCAATGATAGAAGGACTTTCCCATCTACCAGGGTAGTCCTGGTTTCGTGGTCATCAGGATAAGCAGAAACATTGAACTTCGTGCCCAGAACCAATACCTTCTGGCCACGGCTAAGTACCTTGAATGGACGTTTGCTATCTTCCCTTACATCAAAATAAGCTTCGCCGTTGATCTCGACAGCACGTTCTGCGCCGGTAAAATGGCTGGGATATTTAATTGTAGAAGCCGTATTGAGCCAAACCCTGGAGCCGTCGGGCAATGTCAGCTGATATGTTCCTCCTTTCGGTGTAGTGAGCTCCAGTTGTGAAACATCTGAGCGGTCTTTGGCTTTGCCGGGTATGAGGCCTACGGAAGACCCATCGCTGTATGTAACACTCTCATCTTTCACGATGATTCCCGATTGTTCGTTGCTTAGATTAATTCTTCTCCCGTCGGACAGAGTGAGCGTAGCTTTATTACCGCCAGAGCGGATATCTGCCGCAGCAATCTCTTGTTTCTGGCTCTTTTGTCTTTGTTCGAACACGTACCATGTGCCAGCTAACGTCATAAAGAATACAACGGCCGCATAAGGAAGCGTACGTCTTACCAGTCGCCAGACGTGTGACCGTCTGCCAGCAGTTTCGTGTTGAAGGATAGCGGCATCCAGCCTCGGGTCATCAGCTACAGAAAGTCTCGGTATAGCATACCAGTCATGGATGTCAGCATCAAGCCCTTCTTTATTATCTATGCGGTTTAGCAGCTTCCGGTTAGTGGGGTTGGCGGCTACCCAATCCATCAGCTCGGCGTGCTCGGCATCGCTGAGTGTGCCTTGCAGGTGCTTATAAAGTAGTTGACTGATCCGTTCCATTTTTTGTACCTTAACCCCTCAGGGTAACAAACACAATAGATACGGACGCAGACGGCTAACCTTACTAAAAAAATAATCTTTTTTCCGGTTGAGCAGTACGTTCATTCGTAAATTGGTAAGTCTGAGGAAGATTATGGCCGTCAGGGAATCCACAATAAGAATAAAAAATTATTCTTCAAAAGTCTCCTGAGAGTGGTTAGGGCCTTCGACTTCTGAGCGAAGACGGATGACTCGGTCATTCCGGTTTCACTGACAATCTCGTGGGTGGTCTTGCCCTCAATAACACTTTTGCGAAACACGGTTTGCTGACTGGACGGTAGTTTATCCAGAGCATCCTCGATTTGTTGTAGTAACTCGATATGGAGAATCCGATTATATACCTCTGGTTCCACCCTAAAGAGATCATTTGCATCCTCGGGCAGTTTCGCTATGGGTTGTTTGCTACTGCTACGGATATTGTCGATGCAGGCGTTGCGCGTAGCGATATATAGAAAGGCCTTGATCTGCTGCTCCGTGGTAATGCGTTCGCGGTTGTTCCACAGTTTAAGCATGCTGTCACTCGCAATTTCCTCAGCTACTCCGTGGTCGTGTACGTACGAAAAGGCGAAATATTGCAAAGCCCGCGAGTAATAGCGATAAACCTTATCAAACGTCTTTCGATCACCTGTATTGAATTGATTAATATTCACTGCAAAAGAAGGGCATAGATCAACTGGTTTCCAGTATCTATCTGTCGAATGTCGGAAAAATTACTGACCCAGAAAAACTGTGGTCTTTCCTTTTATTCTTTACTCTCAAAACATGCTCTTAAAACTCAAAGTAAAACAATAACGTTTGTTAAGTATGCTCAATCTTTCGCCAATTTGTCTCAAAATTTTAGCTACAAGCTCTATTAACAAGCACTATAAGAATCTTACTCGTTACCAGGCTACCGGTTCTATCACAAGCTTACCTTCTTCATTTGACGCTGGAAGAGTAAGCTCTATCAATCCCGCGTAACGGTTTTTTATTTCGACCGGTTTTCCGCGAAAAGTTGCTTTATACTTCGTTGAGGGATCCATACAAACTACAATCGATCGCTTATGTGCAGACGTCGCTTTATCGAAAGCAATAACAGCTTCGTAAACAGAACTATCCCGACTCATCTTCTGCGATTTTATCCACACTTCAAAACCAGCGGTCACTGTACCTGGTTTGTAGTAAGCAGAGAACCACGACAATACCGGAGTTGATAATCCTGAGAACTGATGCCATCCGGCCCCCCTTCCCGTTTTGGAAAAGAAGTGTTCAAAGGTATAGTATGATTCGTTTGCTTCCTTGGAGTACACATCCAGCCCCTTTGCCGCAATTTTAAACGCCAGGTCGGGGCGGCCAAGGTCGAGCATGGTCTTCCACATGAACCATTGATGCGGCATCCACACGGCGCCGTTCCAGTAACCATCGGATTGATAATATGGAGCAGACTGATCCACGACACCAATACCGGAAGGTGTCCACAGATGGCGCTCCGAAAAGAGTTTCTCTATTAAAACATTCTCCTGTTCTCGTGTACAAATACCTGCTAAAAGAGGATATGCGCCATCCAAACCCATATTGTAATCCTGCCCGTCACTATAATTAAATGGCCCCAGAGGGCTGCCTGCTGCATCATGACGAACATAGCTGAAATAGCCGCTTTTGGTATTCCACGAAAAACGTTGCAGTGCATTGCTGAATTTCCTGATATCCTTATCATAGGCTGCTGCATCCTTTTCGTTTCCCGATGCGATAGCGGCCAGTCTCAATATCTTAGCCACCCTGATACATTGTGCGGTAGTAATAACAGGAGTAACATACTTTTCTGCCCGCTGCCTGTGCACTCCCACCTGTGCTGGATAATCGTCCCATCCTCCGGAATTATAAAAGTAATCCCAGGTCTTCAAAAGCCCTGAACGGAGGACGCCGGTAGAGGAACTGCCTGACTGGCCGGACAAAAACTGGTAGTATTGCTTTAAGCGTGGATAAAAATACAGCAGCAGGTCTTTCGACTGGCTCCTATTCCACAGATCCATAAAGGCATACATCTGGACCGGCACCGGCGAGCCATGAT
>DALYUO010000037.1:11100-12112 GCA_031981225.1 Pararcticibacter sp. | reverse complement strand
AAAAGCCGACTGACTTCCGACGGGAGTAGTATATGTATTCATACAGTCCGCTGCCAGTTGAGGGTTTATCTCATTTAAGCCGATGGCGATAAAGCCAGAATCCCAGGTATAAAGACTATTCCACCACTTACCAGGCGTAAAATGTCGTATATAACTTCTTTGAGTATAAATAGGATAAACAACATTCGACAACAAGGTGGATCTTAGCAACCTCTGGCTGAATTCATATTTTTTGCCTTCCGGAAGAACCCTCACAGAGGCACCTGAGGCTACAATCGGATTATCCGTTTCAACCGAATCGTCTTTAATGGACTTAAACCCGTCCAGCCCTCTCCTTACCTGATTCAGAGTACCGGTACAAATCAGGCTGTAAACCGTTCGTTCAGAATTTGCATCAAGTTCTACAGGCCTGATGAAGACATTGAAATAGTGCCCTTTATTGTTCCCATTCAGAATACTGTCAACATGGTTATGCACCAGTTTCCGAAAATAGATATCAAGTTCATCATTCCTCACCTCTCTCACTGCGAAATCCTTGCGATCCCAGGCAATACCATAATAAGCAGGGTTATCTTTATATTTCAGGATAGCATTCCGTTCTTTCGTGTTTGAGATAATCTGAGGAAAGTTTCCTCTTATATTATCAACCAGTTTCACTTCGCTTTTCCCGTCCGACAGAAGCACCCCGTTTAGTTCAAGCGGAGCACCCTGCGTCACTTCTATCGTAAGATTGCCATTCAAATCCCCGGGTAATACAGCCTGCAGGTCTTTCACTTCCAGGGCGCCTGTTCCATTCAGCAGGATGTTCTCATTTACAATACCAGAGATTCTCAGAGCACAGGTTTTATTCTCCCTCAACCGGTAAACCAGTGATAGTTTCCCTTTCTCTCCCAGGCCCCTGAAATTTAACTTGTAATTCACCTTATCGCCGGCTTGTTCGCCCAGCCTTATTGCCGAGCCGTCAATATAACCGGCATCTCTTATCTCGCCTCTCATAAGTCCATCTGTGACA
>DALYUO010000037.1:8449-11090 GCA_031981225.1 Pararcticibacter sp. | reverse complement strand
GAATCTGTTTCTTATACTCAACAGATTGGTAATCTGCGGCATTGATCCTCTTACCTCCATGGGAATAGTTTAACGACTTAAGCGGAAAAATATCCGGATAACCCAGCCAGGCCATGAGGTTCAGGGTGACATTCTGAGGCATTGATGTAGCATTCACACATTTCATGGATGCCAGTACAGTCATACTATCCAGTGCCTTATAGCTAACATCAACATACACCTTATCTTTCCATTCAAGCTCATACCGGTAAGTGAAGGCTGACATGTCCGGAGAAAAATCCCATGGAAAGTAACCCGATTCAAACTGGACATTGGGCACGACTATTTTATTCCGGTAATACCCCGGCACAACAGAAAAATCAAAGCGAATACCAGCTGCGACTTCGGGGATATGTGATATGCCTGCATATTGTTTTGAATATGGCCCCCATTTGCCGGCGCTAATATCATGGGTATATTCCAGATCTTTGAACTGTATGCTTCCTGAGCTTTTGTACTGTGCATAAAGCAATTGCGTCCCTAAAAAAACAGAAAGCAGAACTAGTTGTCTTCTTTTCATAAATTAAAAATACCACGGACAATCCAAATTTGTCCGTGGCAGAGAATTGCCTTACTAATATCAGCTATTTTAACCACTCACAGGCATAGGCATCTCAAATCTGTATTAGAAAACTATTTAATTAGACTTTATTTTTCTAAAAGAGCAAAAGTACACCATAGATAGGGCGCCTGGCCGTGGTAGTCGCCTACATGGCGCGGACGATCATAATAATACTGTTTGTCATTCTTTTTATTTGTCCCTACGCAAACCTCGGTCACGTCGCCTTTCTCATTGATATAGGGTATTAAAGCCATCCATGCTTTTCTTGCAACCGGGGCATATTCATTTTTGTCAAGCCATCCCTTTTTAACTCCTGTAATGAGCGCGTAGGTAAACATGGCTGATCCCGATGTTTCAGCCCAGCATTCAGGATCATCAATTAACTGATTCCACATACCTCCAGGCATTTGATACTTTTTCAGGCTTTCCATCATTGTTTGATAGCCCTGCATAATACGGGGACGATCTTTATTGTCTTTTGGCAAATTACGCAGTAACTCGGTCATACCAGCAGCCATCCATCCATTGCCACGTCCCCAATAAAACGGCACATCGGGAGCATGATAGAAAAGGCCATTCGGTCGTTGCAACTCGTCAAGGTACATCACCATTTCTTTCGCAGCCCGGTCAATATATTTCCGGTCTTTGGTCACTTTATATGCCTGGGTTTGTACTATGGTGATCATATACATATCGTCGATCCATAGACGTGTTTGCCAGGCGAAACCTTTCTCTGTCCAGGATTTCTGCTGAGCGCTGGCATTCTCCGGAGCTATCCACTGCGTATCAGCGTAAGGTAAGCCCAGTTCTAAATATCGTTTTTCTTTTGTTATTTGATAGAGCTCCAGAGGCAAGCTTCCGAACATGTTTAAGTCGACATGGTTCATAATCGGCAATAGTGCTTTTTCTGTTGTAAATAATGGCTCAAACCGGTTCTGCAATAGTTTTACGAGCTTTGTGTCTTTAGTTATCGCTCCAAACTTAAGAGCTCCGTTCCAGTTAAATGTTTCAGGGTAACTAATCCATTTCCCGGCATGGAGCATATGTTTTCCATCTAGAAAACGGTATGCCAAACGTTTACCAACCTCCTGGGGAGTGAACCCTTTAGGAAAATCAGTCAGACTATTGCTCTTATTCTGTGCAGACAAAAAATGAAAAGGGAAAATAAGCAGCAATACAAATAATTTCTTTCGCATAATGATAATGTTAACTATAAAGTGTGTTTTGTATATAATTTTTCGTTTCGTTCATGGTCATCTTTGCAGGCCGATTGGATATTTAGTTTGCCAACGACACCACTTTTGTTGGCCGAGGTCCAAGGTAGGATCTCTTCATACCACCGAAGTCAAGCACTATTTTTGAAATAACCAGACCAGGATCGCCGCAAAGGATCCTCAGGGTATGTTTGCCCGGGCTATTGATATGAAGCACTGATTTCTTGACAGCGCTGTTTCTCAGCACATTCTCCGACCAAACCTGCGAATATTCAATGGCTGATGTGGAGGGTTGAGAAACTGGCCCGTCGTCGATACAAACTCCATATTTTGTTTCGCCACCCGACGTTTCGTGTCCAAGAGCTCTATCAGTGCTCAACGGAAACGTAGGCAGTGCATAAGTGTAAACATCTACCGAACCTGCCTGAAAGGTATAAAAGTTATATTCAAGGCACGGCACGGTGCTGCTCATCGGATTTTGAAAAGGCGCTGTCGGATCGCCCAGCTGGACAGAAGCACCTTCATATCCGAGACCAGGAACAACCCTCATCTTAATGTCTTCGTTCTCAACCTTATTATGAAACCCTGCGGCATTGATGGAGATATACCCGTTATCTTCCATAAACAATCCATTTACGTCTGCAAGAGATGGCAGAACAGGGTTGAATACAGATACAAAAACCTCTTCTTTGTTATTGCCGGCTGTGACCGTAACCGATCCGGCAACTTTCTCGCCGCGGGGGACTTTATTCCAGTCGATGGTTACCCATACGCGGTCTTCGGTAGGCGTCGCCCCGCTCCTTGCGCTTACAATAATCCAGTTGTC
>DALYUO010000037.1:5184-8439 GCA_031981225.1 Pararcticibacter sp. | reverse complement strand
GTCCATTTCAACTGATCTTTGCCCGTGTTATAGATATCTATGTAATACGACTGCCTGTTGTAGGTATTGAAAGAAGGAAGGGCATGAAAACTTCTCAGCCCTTTTAGTACATCTTCTCCTTCGGCCAACACACTCAACACGGCAGGGCCGGATAACACAACAGAATCGAGTCGTGGAAGCTCAAAATAAGAGGCCGTAACTCCTTGCACCATCGACATCATGTGATTCCATTTACCGTTCAGCAAGGAGTTATACCCCTTTGTGATTACCTGCAAACTGTCGTAATACACCTTCACCTGATCCTTCAATTGATTTGTAGCGGCACGTTGCTGCCGGGCATACCATCGGTTCTTCTGGGCGGTGAGATGCATCTTATTCATCAATTCTGCTCCCTTCACGGGATAATACAATAACTGGTATAAAGAAGGCTTCTGAGTGTCGTCCATCTTATCCATCAGACTCCTCACAGCGGCACCTATACGGCTATACTCTTTCAGACGGGATTCGGCTTCTTTATAGTTTGCAAAGGAGAAGTCGGTATCAGTAGTCCGTTCTCTGCTATTTTTATTGGTATTCCATTCGTAGCCCCAGCCCATAGCTTCAGGCTTCCGCGCAAAGGCCAGTTGATAATAAGCGGTAGTGATATCGAACAGCTGGTCGTAATGCTGCTTTCCAAATAAATTGCTAAGCCATGCTGCGTGATATTTGGATATCATATCATAGTTGAATTTATTGATATCATATGCCATATCCATGAAGAGGGAGAAAGGGAATTCGCAGGACTTAATATCGCCCACGTTGAGCAGCCATAAGCGGTCGGCCGAAGTGTCATACGCTTTGCGTAATTCTTCATACATCAAAGCCGGGGGAGTAGAACTTATCCACAGATAATCATGTGGTTTGCCAAGATAAGATGCGTGATAATAAACGCCGGAACGTCCGGAACGTTTCCGTTCCGCTGCGTTACTCAGGCGCTTAAGGTAACCGTAATTATCATCCGGCCAAACGATTGTTACATCGTCAGGCAGTTCCAGTCCATTAGAATAAATATCCAGCACTTCTTTATAAGGGGTAAATGCCTGCGGGATCTTGTTGGCCGGTTTTCCAATTACATCCGTCAGAATCTTTCGCTGATCAAGCAATGCATCGCTCAACACTTTTACGCGGTCTTGTATAGAGCTGTTTACCGACATGGCCTTGTCGTGTATTCCGCGCAACGCCAGGGTATATACATTTTCAAACGACGAATTGCTTTTGACGCGTTCTTTGAGCACCTTATTGATCCCGTCCTTATTGGTCAGATAGTCCCATTCGCCCATCGTCTTTTTGTCCCATTCACTAGCATTATTAAATAGCAGTGGTTCGGCATGCACTGAGCCCATTACGATGGCGAAACTATCCGCCAGAAACTTATTTTCAGGTATTTGATTAAATGCTGTACTCGCTTCATGCATAGCCGGGCACAAATAATTCGCTTTAAGGCGGAGAAGAAGCTCAAACACTTTGGCGTATGTTTTCGGGCCGATGTTGCCTTGTTTCACGTCGAACGTACGCTTTGCCCAGCGAAGCAGGCCCCAGTCTTCGTCATTAACATAAATACCCCGGTATTTTATAGAGGGTTCATTCGAAACGGTGGTCTCAACTTTGAGGTTAAGCACCGGTCTTTTTTCTACCGGAGCATCAGCCCACCAGTACCATGGAGAAACACCAATAGTTTCGGAAACAGAGAAAACACCATAAGCTGTACCCCGGCGATCACTCCCGGCAATTACCAGCGCCTTCTTTACTCCGGGAACAGGGTTAGCAACGAGTTGAATGAGGTAAGACTCCCATTTACCCTTTAATCCGCTGACCTGTATTTTGCCTTCACGGGCCCATTTATCGATCAGCCTGTTGCTGCCGAGCGTTCCGATAATGACGCTGTTTTCTGCGAGCCGGTTTTCCGAAAATACTACCGCAGGAAGTTTTCCGGTTACACTTTGTACATCTTCGGCGAACAAACGGCTTGCTCGTTTCACTACCTCATGGTCTGCAGGATCGAAGTAAAGCACTGTTGCACTCCGGGAATTAGCCAGCTCAAATTCATTTTTGAAACCAGAGCTAGCCGAAAGGCTTACTTGTGCGCTGGCCGCGTGTATAAACAGACCCGTTAATACGGTTATAAAAAGTAATTTTTTCGCAGTACTCGCTGTACAAGGATGAAGTATTTTGGTTTTATTAAAAGAGGGAGACCTTAAGCCTTCGATAATTGAGGTATGAAATTCTAGTATCATAAAGTTTTGCACAAAGACGGTATTGCAAGGATAAATTTGCAACACCCTTATTATTGGTTTTTAATATGAACCAAAGAAAACTAATGAAATCTAGAAAACCTGTTCAATCGTTTGCCGATTTGTATCAGATTGCATAAGGAAAATAATAATACTCCTGAAACGACCTGCTCTTTTTGTGCACTAATTATGCGGATCAAAAACCGCTACTGCCACTCTCGAGTCAGCACAGCCATAATAAAGATACCACTTCTCTTTAAACCATACCAGCCCCTGGGTAAACACAGTACCGGCAGCATATTGTCCCCTTTTTTCGAAAGCTTCAGTAGGTTTGAAGAAAGGCTTGTCCAACCGGCCAAGGACCTTTGCCGGGTTACTGATATCAAATAATAACTGGCCCGCTGAGTAAATGCCTGCACTTAGAGTCGTGTCACCTTTGCTCCCGGGCGCATTTTTGCCATTATAGATGAGCAAAATGCCCTTTTTAGTAACAATTGCAGGAGGTCCGCATTCAGTAAAACTGCTGTCGAAATATCCTTTTCGGGGAGCAATTAACACTTTCAGGTTACCTTTGTCATCCACCAGAGGATCCCAGTTAATCAAATCAGTTGAAGTTGCAAGATAGACATTTGATTCCCCCCAATACATCCAGTATTTTCCATTAATGCGGGCAATAACCTGCTTCCCTTTTTCAATCTTTGTGACAATAGAAGCCGATTTTGACCATATATCGTAAAATTTTCCGCCGTACGCCTTTTTGAAAATTGCTCCGTGTTTCGTCCAGTTAATCAGGTCGCGGGAGGTTGCGACTGCAAGTCTTGCATTCTTTCTGTTCCACTGCGTATAGACAATCACATAAGTTCCGTCGCTGGTAACAGCAACCCTGGGGTCTTCACAGCCTCCCGGCCACTCTACATTTTTCTGACTATCGTTTGCAGGGTATAAAACGGGAGTCTTCCTGCGGTTAAAATGGATG
The DNA here is from genome assembly GCA_031981225.1 of Pararcticibacter sp. GTDB lineage: Bacteria > Bacteroidota > Bacteroidia > Sphingobacteriales > Sphingobacteriaceae > Arcticibacter. The sequence goes on along the minus strand of DALYUO010000037.1, from coordinate 5,193 downwards.
CCGTCCGAA
>DALYUO010000037.1:0-5174 GCA_031981225.1 Pararcticibacter sp. | reverse complement strand
AAGTGCGCTTACCGATGCCCTCTCCAAAACGGTCTTCAGCCCTGTATAATACAACCACTTTACCATTTTTCACAACGGCCCCGGGATTGAAAGTATCGTTGGCCTCCCAGTTCACCGACTTGTTATTTATAGGAGAGATAAACGTACTGGCGCTATCAGGCGAAATAATCGGATTAACACCGGCAGACCTCTTAAAAGGCCCCAGTGCCCAGGCCGGTAATTCCTTCTGCTGCAATGACTGCCCCTGGGCTGTCGCGAAAAAGAAACAGGTAACAATTAAAAGAACTTTATTAAAACGTCTCATTTTGGTTGTCTTTTTGATATTTGGGTTAACCGTTTATATTTTTTCTATTTTAATTATGCTCATCTTTTGGCTTATATTATCAGGAAGACGCTTACCGTTCAACCCTATTTGACGGCAAGCGTTTTCCTGATTGTGATTGATCCCGTTTAATTGGGGTTCTTTATATTTTCCGAGCTGCTAATAGCCCGTATTCTGCGGATATTGCGGACCGGTAATCACCCTGTCTATTTGCGTTTGAGGTATTGGTCTCAACAGGTGTTTTTCTGTAATGTTCGGTGCTGCATCCGGGTTATGTTTTTTTACGCGTTCAATCAGTTTATTGGTCCTCACCAGATCCAGCCAGCGTGTTTGCTCACCTGCTAACTCGCGCGACCGCTCATCTAAAACATAATCCAGCGAAACTTGGTCCGGAGTAATAGTCATCGCGGCCACATTGCCGGTTGGGTTTGCAGCCCGCTCACGTACTGCATTGATGTATTTGGCAGCGTTTATATTGTCGCCAAGATTGACCGCCGCTTCTGCTGCCAGCAGGTAGGTTTCTGCCAGGCGACAGACGATGACCGGCCTTACCGATGGATCGTTAATGCCTGCTCTTCTTGTGTCCTGATACTTTAACATAGTGGGAAATAATTGCAGGGTGTAATTACGCGGAGGCACCAGCAAATAACGGGTAGCCGCTATTTTAGCATCAGTAACATCAACGCCGGGCATATAGATTGCCGTATCACCGAGCGCATATTTGGGAACGCCATTTACTTTCGGGATCTTTTCGGCTGAGTTGGAGATCCATACAGACTGGAACGTTTTATAGTACCGGGTGTCGTTTGTTTTGTCGGCAAAGCAGGTGTCGCTCAACCAACGCGTTAATTGAACACGTGCATACGGACGGCCGTAAGCCATAGAACGTACAAGGCCGGGGAAGTTCTCATAACCCATAACGTAATAGAAACTCAACTCATTACTGTTATTGTTATAGGTGAGGTTAGACGTATGCTGTACACTCCATAAAACTTCTTTGTTACCCTCATTCCCTTCTGCATAGACCGATGCAAAATCGGGCAGCAAGCCGAGACCCAGGCTAGCGCTGTTATCAATAAGGCCTTTGGCTGTATTGTAAGCGTTCTGGAAATCATCCGTTTTTTTGGCTGATGAGTATGCCCTGGTCAGGTAAACCTTTGCCAGCAAGTGCGAAGCCGCAGCAGCAGTCGCTTTTCCAGGCAATACCCCATTTTTTACCGGACTTGGCTGTAATCCGTCGATAGCATCTTTCAGGTCCTGAATAATGAAATTATAAACATCAGCAATAGGAGCCCTGTCTGCACTTGTGCCAGGTTCGGCAATAAAATGAGTGTTCAGCGTCACGGGTCCCCAGAAACGTACTAATAAAAAATAGTAGTTTGCCCGCAGAAATTTAGCCTCAGCAATTTTTTGCTTAACAATGGCAGGATCCAGTCCGGTAACCATTGCGCCATTATCAATCACGCCGTTACAGTCGTTAATGTAGGTATAACAAGCATTCCACACGCGCGATACCCAGGTGCTGCTCGCGTCGAAGCTGCTGGAATAGATATTGAAATTACTATTTCCGCCGCCGCCAGATTTGAACTCGTCTGTGCCGGGGACAGTCATAGTCATTAAGCCTTCATTTCCCCATATATCACGGTTGCCGGCATAGGCCGCATCAAGACCGGATTGAAAACCCTGTGCTGTTTGAAAATACTGAGGTGTCAGCCCCGAGCGGGGTTGTTCTATTAACTGCTTCTTACAGCCCAATCCCGAGAAAGTGATAGCTGCCAGTATGAAATATTTATATATGATAGATCTCATGTCAGAACAATTAAAATGAAACATTTAAACCAAATAATAACGATTTAGTGGGAGGCGAATCCACACCCAGCGTACCCGCCGACTCCGGATCTATACCATGGAACCGGTCATGTAATTTAGAAAACAGGATGATGGCATCATTGAAACTGCTGTAAACATGAAGTGACTTCACCCCTATCTTATTTACTATAGCAGCCGGCAAGGAATAACCTAAATTGATGGTTTTAATTTTTAAATACGATGCATTATAATAACCCAGAAGATCCCCATAGGCGGGACTGCCTACATTAAAGTTGGGCTTAGGGTACGTATTTTCATGGTTATCAGGGGTCCAGTAATTTACATTTAAATTATTCTCTTTACCGTTTAACGCATTCACTTTACTGCCAGGCTGAAGCCAGTAGGCTATCTGTGTGCCTCCCACCCTGTAAGTAGACACCACGTTGAGGTCAAAACCGCGATAACTAAAGCGGTTGGTAAAACCTCCCAGGAACTTCGGGTCACGCGAACCAACAATCGTCCGGTCGTTCGAATTGATCACGCCGTCGCCGTTTAGATCGGCTACCTTTATAGTACCGATAACAGACCCTGCTCCGGTCATCGTAAGTTTAAGATCCTTCGCCAGGGCTGAATCAGCTGCCGTATTTTGCCAGATGCCCAACCTTACGTAATTATAAAGTGAATTAATAGGTTGCCCGACAAAGCGGTTATTCCCTACGTCCTCTGTCACGCCATTTTGCAGTGCAACGATCTTATTGCGGTTAAACGTGATATTAAAATTCGTGCTCCAGCCAAAGTCTTTTCTTGATTTCGCCACAATATTGGTGGAGGAAATGGAAAACTCCAATCCTTTATTTTGTGTTTTACCCACGTTCGCAAAAAATTGCTTGGTATAGCCAGTGGTTATGGGTAGATTTTGTGGAAGAATGAGATCGCTGGTATTCTGCTTATATGCATCAACAGATCCGGTAATCCGGTCGTTTAATAAGCCAAAGTCCAAACCCAGGTTCAGCGATGTCGTATATTCCCAGCCTAGCTTAGGATTGGGTACATTATTAGGATAGGTGCCTGTAACGTTTGTCGTCCCATAATTGTAATTAATCAATTCCAGCCCACCGAGCGTTTGGTACGGACTTACAGCAGCATTTCCTACCGAACCGTAACCTGCGCGTAACTTAAGGTTTGATAAGAAAGAAAGGTTTTTCATAAAATCTTCCTGCGCGATATTCCAGCCGAGGGCTGCCGATGGGAATAAATGGTATTTGTTTCCGGGAGCAAGCGTCGACGATCCGTCAGACCGCATGGTAAGTGTCAGCAAATACTTGCTCATGTAATCGTAGTTGATACGTCCCATAAACGAGACAATATTAAACTTGTTGTAATCACCCTCTCCCTTCAGGTTCGATCCTAAAGCCGGATTGAAATATTGGATCTCATCTGCCAGGATGTTGTTATAAGAAAAATTTGTCGACGCTTTATAATCTTCCTGGTAGCTAAAGAGGCCGGTAGCTGTTAAGTGATGCTTTTTAGCAAAGGTATTTTCGTAAATCAACAGGTTTTCCAGGGTGTAATCATAATAATCATAATTAGTATTCCTGGCAGTAGAGGGCCCGCTAAGGTTCTGATAAGTGGCGCTGCCAAAGAATGCGCCGTAAGTTTCCGGAGTAAGCTCCAGGCCTCCGTTAAATCTGTATTTCAGGTGCGGCAAAATTTGCGCCTCGGCATATACAGTTGTAAAGGTATTATACCTGGAACGTTTTTGAACTACTGCACCGGGCACCAGATTGGCCAAAGGGTTATACGTCAGTGAGCCGCCACCGGGGAAAGGGATGAGATTACCCTTATCATCGTACGGAACGGTAAGCGGACTGGAGATCAGCGCCTGGACCACCGGGTTGACACTTTCACCCTGGATCTTACTCACGGTGTTTAATGAACTTACACCGACTTTAACATACTTGCCGAGCTCCTGATCTACGCTTACCTTGAAACTGTAACGTTTGAAGGATTGACCAGGAAACACCCCTGTTTCATCATAAAAGCCAGTCGATACAGCATATTTTGTAGAGGGTGTTCCGCCCGAAACGCTCAGCTGATGATTGGTTTTCAGCCCATTTTTGAAGATAAGATCTTGCCAGTCGGTTGCTGTTCCATTTTCCATGCCGGCCAGTTCGGCAGGAAGGAATGTAATACCGTCTGTATAGAACTTAGGATCGTCTATTCCGTTGTAGCGATTGGGAGCGCCGATGGTGTTGGGGTTGTTTGCGTTATAATTACCCCATTTCTTGTACGTCTCGTAGGCCTTTGTATCCATCACTTCATAGTGTCCCAGTGGTGATAAGGCGCCGGCATAGCCACTGTAGGAAATTACCGGGGTACCAGCTTTGCCTCTTCTTGTAGTAATAAGTATAACGCCATTTGCACCTCTGGAACCATAAATAGCGGTTGCCGATGCATCTTTCAATATTTGAACGGATGTTACATCATCCTGATTGAGGTCGTTAATATAGGTACTGTTGAATGGGATACCGTCTACAACATAAAGTACATCATTGGTCGCACCCAACGAACGCTGCCCCCTGATGGAAATGGACGGTGTCGCTCCAGGATTGCTCTTACCACCAGCTTTTTGAATATCCAATCCCGGTGCCTGGCTTTGCAGCGCGCTTAGCAAATTACTCGCCGGTACACTTTTGATAGCTTCTTCACTTATAGAGGGAACATCCGCTTTCTTTTGCGTTCCGTATCCAACGACGATAACTTCCGACAATCCGGTTGTAAGAGCCTTAAGAACAATACTCATAGTGCTGGCGTTGCCAACCTTTCTTTCCTGGGGCTCAAACCCTATAAAACTAAATACCAGTATAGCATCGGCATTATCAACATTCAGCGTAAAAGTCCCGTCGTTGGCAGAAATCGTCCCATGATTAGTTCCTTTAATCTTCACGCTAACTCCCGGGAGAGTTTCGCCCTTTTCATCGGTTATTTTACCTTTAATAACTTTCTTTAGCTCAAGTTCTGCAAGAGTTACTGTTGGTTTGCT
>DALYUO010000036.1:20330-27442 GCA_031981225.1 Pararcticibacter sp. | reverse complement strand
AAACCGGTGTACACAATGTTTGTATTGAATGGCAGCTTAGGGATGTACTCGGCCTGGTATGCCTTCTTCTGGTAATTGAGAAGCTCTTCCTGCTTTTTAATTAAACGGTATTCAGTCAGGCTAGAGATATTAAGTTCTTCCGCCATGCCGTTTGCCTCAGCAGGAATAGCCGACAATTGCACCTGGGGTATAATGATAGTGCTGCTAATCGGCATTCCGATATAAAACTTCAGCAGGTTTTCCTGTTGTATTACGCCGTTTTCCAACTCCTGACGTTGGGTACGAAGGTTGGTAAGATTCACTTTCACCCGGTCGAGGTCAATCTTTCTGGCCAGGCCATTTCTGAACTGATCTGCAACCGTTTTTTCAACCCTGACAAGAGAATTGATATTCGTATCAATCACTGATATTTTTTCTCTTGTGACAAGTACCTGATAATAGGAAGACGCTACTTGCTGTAACATGTTTTCTTCACTCAAGGCAGCATTCAGATTGTAAAAGTCTTCACCGGCCCTCGCGGCCTTTAAGCCTGTAAAAACAGACTGGTTGAATAGCTGCTGGCTTAGTTGTGCCGATGCTGTAGTATTATACTTTTGACCAAAGGCTACAAAGATCGTTTCACCCGGGCGTCCGAAGATTTCTCCAGGGATAGGACTCTTCTGAAGTAACAAGTTGTTGTTGATACTTGCCGATCCTGTTATCTGGGGCAAGGCCTGTGCTCTTACTTCGTCCGTTTTGGCTTTTCCGCCTTCTATATCTAATCTTGCCTTCCTTACGCTTTCGTCGTTTTTTAACGCGTAATTCAACGCATCTTTCAGGGTTAATTGTACTGTTTGGGCATTGAGTACGCCAATGCCGGATAGCACCAGTACCACTGCGAGTACTAAAAATTTATTTATTATTCTGTTCATTCGTATTGTTGTGTGTTTTATAATATCCTGTCATTCTCAATGCGGATCCTCTTTATGTTTTAAACCTCTAAAAAAGATCTCAGCCAGCTCGCGCTGCCTGTTCACTACCATCTCAAACTGACCGCTTTCCGGAAGTATCTTTTTTTCGCTCCTCGAAATAATCCACATGCTTAATCCGGTCATTGAATCAAGATATAGGGAACTCGTTTTTTTAGGGTCCACGGAGCTTATCTCTCCCCGTTTAATCGATTCTTTAATGAAGTCTGCCACTATGGAGGCCTCCTTTTCGCGACTATTACTCAAAATAGGGCCACAGCTTTCTCTTACAACAGTGTCGGTGGGGCTGTCTGTTAGGTGCAACATAAAATACCTTTCTACGAAAGCCCTCCGCGATTCAATGACCTTGTAAAAAAACTCTTTTAAAGAGATAATGCCCTTAACGCTGGATTCAAGTTCCTTGAAGTAGTCGTTCAGAATTTTTTCTACTACTGCGACAATCAAACTTGTTTTATCAGGGAAATAATAATACAGCGAAGGTTGGGTAACCGCCATATCGTCGGCAATCTCATTCATCGTTGTTTTCTGCACACCGAAGCGTGAGAAACGTTTCATTGCACTTTCAATTATTAATTCTCGTTTTCTATCGTTTTCACTCATCTAATAATCTGACTTTTTTAATAAGTTGGTCAAATATATTGCCAAAAAACTACACCACAGAAAAAAAAGATGAAATTTTTTAATAAAAAGGATCGAGAGGGAGCGACAGGTGGTTAATTCAGCTTTTTCAGGCCTTTCAAAAAGATGATGCCCAGCTTTTGCTGTCTTTTTAAAATCATGTCAAATTGTTCCTTTTCGGGGAAAAAGGGCCGTGTATGAACTTTCAGCACATTGAAAACAATGCCTCCTAAGGCCTCCATCAACAACATCGCAGTTTCTTGAGGGTCACAAGTATCCAGTTCGCCGCTTTCCATGCCTTTGTTAAGAATGGAGGTGAGGATTGCTACTTCCGACTGCTTTGCCTTTTTAAACATAGAACCAAGCTCGTCGGGAAGGTCAGATCCGGTAATTTTCGTGAAATCAAGCAGATTGTAGTATTTGCTTATAAACTCCTGTCGCTTGTTTAGAAAAAGTCCAAGAGCTTCATGACTGTTTGCCGCACGGGCTGTTCCTTTTTTAAGTTCGCTATCCATTAAACTAATAATGTTACCGAGAACAGCAGAGTAGAGGCTTATTTTGTCGGGGAAATAATAATATAAAAGAGCTTTTGACAGAGAGAGATCGTTGGCGATCTCCGTCATCGTAGTTTTAGACAGTCCGAAGTGGGCAAAGCGTTTAAGGGCAGCATCAATAATTAATTCTTTCTTTTTATCCTGATTTTCCACGTAGTCAAAATTATAGTTTTATTTCCTTTTTTGGTCCTTAAAATAAAGAATAAAGACTTCTGTTTTATTTTTATTACAGATACTTCGATTTTAATCCGAAATTGGACCCCGAAAAATATAAAAGATGTTGCATATTTCAGAGAATGTTTCGCTAAAGCAACTTAACACATTCGGAGTAGAAGCGTACGCCAGATGGTTAGTTACAATTAATTCAGAAAATGACCTTTATGAATTGTTTTCAGACGAAAGGTGGAAACGGGTTCCAAGGCTTATAATAGGAGGAGGAAGCAATATTTTATTTACCCGCAATTTTGAAGGACTTGTCATCAGAATGAATATTAAAGGGATAAGTCACGAGGTAAGAGGCTCGGATATTTTTGTTAACGCAGGTGGGGGCGAAGTGTGGAATGACCTCGTGAAATACTGTGTGGAAAATGGTTTCGCTGGAGTTGAGAATTTAAGTTTGATCCCCGGAACCGTGGGAGCTTCACCCGTTCAGAATATTGGTGCGTATGGTGTGGAGTTAAAAGATGTATTCTTCTCGTGCAGGGTTTTTGATGTAGAAAGCGGGAAGGTGAGTGTTTTTTTTAAAGAAGATTGTGGATTTGGCTACAGGGATAGCATCTTTAAAAAGGAACTTAAGGGGCGAACTTTGATTACAGAGGTTTGCTATAAGCTTTCTGCTGTCGCTGATGTTAACACAAGTTATGGTGCCATAAATCAGGAGTTGATAAAAAGAGGAATCGGGAAACCCGACATAAAGGATATTTCTGATGTAGTATCCTCAATACGGGTTAATAAGCTGCCCGATCCTTCTACTATAGGAAATGCCGGAAGCTTTTTTAAAAACCCCGTGATTTCAGTAGATGAATTCAGACAATTGCAGTCTGTTTTTCCAGACATAGTACACTACTGTCTATCAAATAGTACAATAAAGCTTGCGGCTGGCTGGTTGCTTGAGCAATCTGGTTGGAAAGGTAAAAAAATTGGTGAGGCCGGCACCTGGAAGAATCAGGCATTGGTATTAGTTAATTTTGGAAATGCTACAGGATCAGGTATTTACGATCTTTCCGAGCAGATTATTGAAGATGTCAGGAGTCGATTTGGCGTTACATTAGAGCGTGAAGTAAACGTTATATAATGTGTAATTTGAGTTAAATCTCTATTAAATTATTCTTATTCATGGCCTGATTTTCAAAGAGGATGGGGGTTTAGCATAGTTGTTGCATTGGTAAGAGCAAGTTAGTTTATGAAAAACAACTGATTGCTTTAACAGATAATTAAATGTAACAATCACCCTTAACTCCTTTAAAAATGACTAAGATCGAATTTAATACAATGGTTATGCGTCAGGCAGGTTCATTAAAGATGTATGCTCTACATTTCACCCACGATGCAGATGATGCAAATGATCTGGTTCAGGACACTTTATTAAAAGCTATTACGTATTACAATAAGTTTAAAGAAGGCACTAATCTAAAAGGATGGTTGTATACTATTATGAAAAACACTTTCATTAACAACTACCGTCGTTTTGTGAAGATCAGTTCCTTTGTTACCAAATCCGAAGAAATATCCTCTGCAAATCTTGTATTCAGTTCTACTAAAAATCAGGGCGAATCTAAATTTATCATGGATGATATTAAGCTGGCTTTAGGCAAGCTTCCGCAGGAGTACTACGTGCCGTTTAGCATGTACTTCGAAGGTCACAAATATCATGAAATCGCTGATTATTTAAGTATCCCTATTGGAACGGTTAAAACACGTATACACGTTGCACGTAAATTACTTAAGAAAAGTCTTAAGCCTTACGACAACGGTGTTAAGAAACCTGTTTACGCAGAGATTGACTAAAGCCCCTTTTCTAAACTCATCATACTAAAAGTCCTCAGGTGCCCACCTGGGGCTTTTTTTTTGCTTTAGTAATAAGCTTCCAGCTATCAGCTTTCGGCTTTCAGCAATTCCCTGCCATCGCCTTGCTGTTTAATTATTTGAGTCTTGCTATTATGCTGACAAGTAAGATCTAACAATACAGTTTCCCAGTTTTGGTTTGTTTCTATTCAGTAAGCTATTGTGTACTTTTCAGCAAACGGCATTTTTGTACCAATAAAAGAGAGGTGATAGTTTATAGAAACCCTATAGAATGTCTGACCAATCCCTGACCAGAGCCTGATGTTATCAGCATCTCGTCAGCATCTTGTTAGGATCATGTCAGACTCTCGTCAGACTTTAGTCTGACATGATGCTGAGGAGATACTGACGAGATGCTGACATGATGCGGCACTGGTCAGGGTTTTATCAGAGCTTTGTTAGGCAGTGTACTCATATTAGCCTCCCTGGGGTCCCGCTTCTTTTAGTTCACTATTAACGTTTATCGTAAATATAACATACCTGATCAGCCAGTTCAGGGGGAGAAATGTAGAATCTTTATGTGCCGCTTTATGAAAATTTAGGCCGAGCCCTCAACTGTTTATTTTTACCTTTTACCTTTCAACTTTCCACTTTTACCTTTCTCCTTTCACCTTTCTGCTTTCTCACTTGTGCTTTTAGCCCACAACCCACAACATACAACCCACATCTCATAACTCACATCTCATAAACTCACTTTCAACTTTCAACTTGATACTTTTTAGGTTATGTTTGCAGTTTAAGGGCAACTATCACTGCCAGGCACTCTTTAAAGGATTTCATGTCAAAGCTCGACGAGATAAAAAGACCCATAGAAAAAGAACTGGATAATTTTGAGGCGAAGTTCAAATCCTCAATGAAGAGTTCCGTTCCTCTCCTTGATCGCATTACTCATTATATAGTTAAGCGGAAGGGAAAGCAAATCAGGCCTATGTTTGTATTCTTCTCTGCGAACCTCTGTGGTGGTGTTTCAGAAGCAACTTATCGGGCTGCCACTTTTGTAGAGCTTATCCATACCGCAACCCTGGTTCACGACGACGTTGTTGATAATTCGTATGAAAGGCGCGGCTTTTTTTCAGTGAACGCTTTGTGGAAGAATAAGGTAGCGGTACTGGTAGGCGACTATCTTCTTGCCACAGGAATGCTACTGGCTTTAAATAATGAGGATTTCAGGCTGCTCAAAATTATTTCCGATACGATGAAGGAGATGAGCGAGGGTGAATTGCTGCAGATGGAAAAGGCGCGGAAACTGGATATCAGTGAAGATATTTATTACGAAGTGATCCGGCAGAAGACTGCTACGCTTATTGCTTCATGCTGCGCATGCGGCGCTGCATCAGCAGGGGCTGATGAAGAAACTGTACGACGCATGCGTCTGCTCGGCGAGAAAATCGGCATGGCGTTCCAGATCAAAGACGATCTCTTTGATTTTGGTACGGACGACGTCGGAAAGCCGCTTGGAATTGACATTAAAGAGAAGAAAATTACCCTACCGTTAATATATACCTTAAGTAAAGTTGCAAAATCTGAAAAACAACGGATCATTAATCTCGTTAAGAACCACAATGAAGACAGCTCGAAGGTTGCCGAAGTAGTTCATTTTGTAAAGAATAACGGGGGACTTGCCTATGCAGAGATGCAGATGCTCAGATTTCAGGACGAAGCTTTTGAAATACTCAATACTTTTCCCGAAAACGAAACCCGGATAGCCCTTGAGAAGTTAGTAAGGTTCACCACTGAACGTAAAAAGTAGATATGTCAAGCGAAATTGTTTTTTTTGGAGGGTTTTTACTCTTTATTATTTTGATGTTGTCCATCGACCTGGGTCTCTTTAATAAACGCGACCATGCTGTAAGCTTAAAAGAAGCAGCAATAATGAGTTCAGTGTGGGTGTCGTTGGCGATCGGATTTTATTTTCTCCTGCTTGCTGAAGGTCATAAGCTACATGGCATCGAGACCTTTGAACGGCTTGCTTTTATTACTAAAAGCCACCTCCATAATATCCAGTTAAATCCACTCGATTTTTATGGTAGTCTTCAAATATACAGGCAGAACCTGGCTCTTGAATTCTTAACTGGTTATGTGATTGAGTATGCACTTTCTGTAGATAATATCTTTGTAATGGTATTGATCTTTACAGCTTTTTCTGTTGAACCGAAATACTATCACCGCGTTTTATTCTGGGGAATTGTGGGCGCTGTGATCATGCGTTTTCTTTTCATTTTCCTGGGTGCTACGCTCATCAATCAATTCGGTTGGATTCTTTATGTATTCGGAGCGTTTCTGGTTTATACAGGAATAATGATGTTTGTCAACCGTAATCAAGAGGAGACGATTGATCCCGAAAATCATAAAGTGGTTAAATTTGCTTCGAAGTACTTCTCGGTTTATCCTCAGTTCGCTGGAAATAAATTCTTTATAAAAAAGCAGGGAAAGAAATATATAACGCCTCTTTTTTTAGTTTTACTTATTATTGAGTTTACCGATCTGATCTTTGCTGTAGATTCTATTCCGGCGATTTTTGCAGTTACCAAGGATCCTTATATTGTTTTCTTCTCTAATATCTTTGCTATTCTGGGCCTGAGGTCGATGTTCTTCCTGCTTGTAAATATCATTCACAAATTCCATTATCTGAAAGTAGGGTTGGCTGTTCTGCTCGTGTTTATAGGTGTTAAAATGCTTGCACACGGCTGGTTGAAAAGCTGGGGTTTCACTACCTCCCATTCTTTGCTGATAATAGTATTGATATTGACAGTGAGTGTCGTGGCTTCATTGGCATTTCCTAAGAAACGGAAAAAGAAATCAGGCCATGACGACAATGGACGGTTGACAATTGACAATTGACAATTGACGATGGAAAAAGGATAATGAGAACAGTGTGTAAGACGCCTGTTCTCTAAGCGCCTTTCTT
>DALYUO010000036.1:9292-20202 GCA_031981225.1 Pararcticibacter sp. | reverse complement strand
CATTAGCCAATCTGGGGACTTTATGCTGTCCGCCAAGTTTGCCGAGGCTTTTAAGCCAGTTGTAAAACGTGCCCTCGGGGGCTACATGTATTAATGGACGGCGTAATGCCATGTCTTTAAAACGTTTAGCATCGTAATCCGAGTTAATTTCTCTGAGGGTATTATCCAGAGTGTCCGTAAAGAGCTCTATGTTATTGGGAGCTTGTTCAAATTCAATGATCCATTCATGTCCGCCGGCGTCATTTCCTTCAAAATAAATGGGGCACGCAGTATAATCACGAATAATTGCTCTTGTTTCAGAACATGCCTTTGTGAGCGCTTTTTCGGCATTATCTATTATCACCTCTTCTCCAAAGGCATTGATAAAATGTTTCGTCCGTCCGGTAATCTGTATTCTGAAAGGGGATAACGATGTGAATTTTATCGTGTCACCAATCATATAGCGCCATAAGCCTCCATTGGTAGATATGATAAGCGCGTAATTTTTATTTATTTCGACCTCCGAAAGACCGAGGGTTGCAGGGTTTTCATCTCCGAAGTTTTCCATCGGTAGGAACTCATAATAGATGCCATAATCAAGCATTAATAGCATTTCCTCGGAGTTCGAAAGATCCTGGATCCCAAAAAAGCCTTCCGATGCATTATACGTTTCCAGATAATACATTGAGGCAGAGGGAATAAGTTTTCTGAACTGTTCTCTGTAAGGCGTGAACTTTACCGCTCCATGGATATATAACTCAAGGTTGGGCCAGATTTCCATCAGATCTTTTTTGCCTGTAAGCTCGAGCAGTTGTTTTGCCAATACAACAGTCCATGTCGGTACTCCCGAGATATTGGTCACATTTACATGCTCCGTAGCTCTCGCCATTGCATCGATCTTCTGCTCGTAATTGTCCATTAATGTAATAGACATATCAGGTGTGCGGTAAAATTCGGCCCAGAAGGGCAGATTTTTGATCAGAACAGCAGACAGATCCCCATAAAAAATATTCTCATTGAGGTTATTTACCTGGTGACTGCCGCCAAGGGCCAGGGATTTACCGGTAAAGATCATAGAGTCGGGCCGGTTATTGCAATAGATAGAGAGCATATCCTTGCCCCCTTTGTAATGGCATTCTTCCAGCGACTCTGCACTTACAGGAATAAACTTACTTCTGTCATTGGTGGTTCCGGAGGATTTTGCAAACCAATTTATTTCTGAACTCCAGAGAATATTCTGTTCACCCTTCATCATCCTTTCGATGTAAGGCTTCAAAGTCTCATAGCTCTGTATAGGGACGGTTTGCTTAAACTGTTCCTGATTAAATATATAATCGTAGTTATGGAGCTTACCCCATTCGGTAGTCCTCGCCGATGCTATGAGGTTTCTGAACACTTCATCCTGTACATCATGCGGATACTTAACAAATAGTTCTATCTGGTGCATTCTTTTCTTCATGAACCAGGTAAAAATTGAATTTACAAAAGTCATGACGAGGGCGTGTTGCTGGGTTTCTTTTTTCGAAGTTCAAAATGCTGGCCAAGATAGAATTTTCTGGCCATCTCATTATTTGCTATTTCCTGTGGTGTTCCGGTAAGCATGATTTTACCCTCTGTGAGAAGATAAGCCCTGTCTGTAATAGAAAGGGTTTCCTGCACATTATGGTCTGTGATCAGGATTCCGATATTTCGGTTCTTTAACTTGGCTACGATAGATTGTATTTCCTCCACCGCAATGGGATCCACTCCGGCAAACGGTTCGTCGAGAAGAATAAAATTCGGATCCGCCGCCAGAGCCCTTGCAATTTCTGTCCTTCTGCGTTCCCCTCCCGAAAGCAAGTCGCCCCTGTTTTTTCTAACACGGTGTAAACTGAATTCAGTAAGAAGTTCTTCGAGCTTATCCTTTTGTTCAGCTTTGGTTAGTTTTGACATCTCAAGCACAGCTTTTACATTATCTTCCACGGTGAGCTTCCTGAATACAGATGCTTCCTGAGCCAGATAACCGATCCCCTTTTGAGCACGCCGGTACATCGGGTCGGATGTAATGTCTTCAGACTCTAAATAAACGTGCCCTTCATTTGGTTTGATCAGGCCTACAATCATATAAAATGAAGTCGTCTTTCCTGCTCCGTTAGGGCCAAGCAGCCCTACAATCTCGCCCTGCTCTACATGAAAGGAGACGTTATTAACTACCGTCCGCTGTTTATATTTTTTTACAAGATTCTCTGCTTTAAGTATCATGTTGCTGTATGCTTATGAGGCGCTTCTGATCCCTTTAATGTTAAGTTGTACACTACGTTTATCTTTCCAAATATTCTCTTCGATAGTGTAACATATATCAAAGAGCTGCCCCTTGTCCACCAGAGGCAAATATTGTCCCATTCCAAAACCGATACACTCAAAAGCTGGCGATCCTTTCTGTTTTACAGTCATCTTAATGTGGTTGCTGCCAACAATCGAGGCCGAACCGCAAACGTACACGTTTTTACTGAGAAAAACAGGCGTGGGGTTCAGCGGCCCAAATGGAGCAAACTGGGTAAGAACTCTGAAAAACTTACCAGTAATAGCCGCTAGATCTAAATTTCCATCAATACTGATTTCCTGTGTAAGTAGTTGCTCCGGAATTGTTTGTGAAACGATATCCTCAAACCGCTCGCGAAGTGCATGGATGTTCTCTGGTTTAAGAGTTAACCCTGCAGCATACTTATGGCCCCCAAACTGCTCGAGAAGATCACTGCATCCACTAAGCGCCTCGTAAAGGTCAAACCCTAATACCGACCGCGCGGATCCCGCAATATGTCCGTTCGACTTCGTCAGTACAATGGTCGGCCTGTAATATTTCTCCGTTAATCTCGATGCCACTATTCCAATAACTCCCTTATGCCAGCCCTCATTGTAAACCACTGTAGTTTTACGGTTTAATAAAGCTGGTTCTGCTTCTATCATTTTCAAGGCCTGCTCTGTGATAGAAATATCATGTTCTTTTCGCTCCGCATTCTTCAGGTTCACCAGTGCGCTCTGGCTCTTTGCCGATTCACGTGTTGATGATATAAGCAGATTCACAGAATGCCTTGCGTCGTCTATTCTGCCGCATGCATTAATCCGCGGGCCTATGGTAAACACTACATCCGAAATGGTATATTGTTTTTTTCCCGATAGCTCCATAAGCGCAGACAGACCATGGCAGGGCGACTCGTTCAGGCGTTTCAAGCCATACCACGCAAGTGTCCTGTTTTCGCCCGTAACCGGTACTATATCCGATGCAATACTTACAGCTACCAAATCGAGATAACATAGAATGCTTTCGAAGGGAATATCGTTTCGCTGAGCAAAAGCCTGGATCAGTTTAAATCCTAATCCGCAACCTGAAAGTTCTTTATATGGGTAATTGCAGTCGGCACGCTTTGGATCGAGCACGGCTACAGCATCTGGCAGAGTAGCTCCGGGGAAGTGATGGTCGCAGATGATAAAATCGATACCTAGACTGTTAGCGTAGTCAATCTTATCAACTGATTTTATACCACAGTCCAATGCGATAATAAGGCCGAACCCGTTCTCTGCTGCGTAGTCTACTCCCTGAGTTGAGATTCCGTAACCTTCTTTGTAGCGATCGGGTATATCAATGGAATAATGATACTTGCTGAAAAAATGGTAAACCAGCGATACTGCTGTGGTTCCATCTACATCATAATCCCCGTAGATGAGTATTTTCTCTTTATTCCTGAGCGCCCGTTCTATTCTCAGGACAGCAGCCTCCATGTCTTTGATTTGGAAAGGATCGTGCAGGTGGCAAAGATCGGGTCTGAAAAAACAGCGGGCCGCTTCAAAAGAAGTAACACCACGGCTTACCAGCAAGGCAGCAAGAACTTCATCTATATTCAATAGATGTTTTAGTTCCTCTACAGCCTTGTGGTCTGTAACTTCATTTTCTACCCACCTTTTTTGCATATCTTTGTTTAGGCTACGGGATAAATATACTACTTAATCTCTTATTTATTCCGCGTTTGTTTTTAAGTTGTTCACTGTCAGTTTATTCAGTTTATCGTGAAAGTTGTCCCATTATACGAAGGTTCTTACTCTGTTGATAAATCAAAAAAATTTATTCCATTCGATCCTGCGGTACATAATCCAAAAGATCGTCCCGCGTCATTGTTTGTTTATGTTCAGCCATTCCTGGTCGAAACATCGGCAGGATTACTCGTTTTTGATACGGGACTGGGCTACAAAAATGATGAAGGAAAGCTTATAATCCATGAAAATATACGCAGCGCCGGTTATGATCCGGAAGATGTGAGTATGGTACTGATGTCGCATCTCCATTTTGATCATGCCGCAGGGATGATCTTCGATAATAATGGCAGTATGCAGCTCACCTTTCCTAATGCCGAGTATGTAATTAACCGCAATGAGTGGGAAACGGCATACAGTAGTCATTCGAGCTCTTATCATACAGATATATTCGACGTCGTTCAGAGAAGCGGAAGTGTCCATTTTATAGAAGGCAACGGACAGCTGAATGAACAGATCAGCTACGAAGTTACCGGAGGACATTGTCCCTATCACCAGGTATTTCTCATCAATGATGAAGGAGAAAAGGTGTTTTATGGCGGAGATATCCTTCCCGAACCAGAGCAGTTACTGCGCCGGTTTAAAGCAAAATACGATTTCGACGGAGCCCGTTCAATGGAACTCCGGGAAGAGTTCGGAAAACTCGCAGCAAAAGACAACTGGCTTTGCCTGTTCTACCACGCTAAAAGCGAACCAATGGGCCGGGTAGAACTGAAGGATGATGCTTTCAGGATTATAAGTAGTAAGTAGTAAGTTGTAAGTTGTAAGTTTAAAGTGGTCAGTAATGTGTTTTAAGTTATATGTACGGCTTTTAAATTAATAACAAATCTAAGCACCTTGCAATTCAAATATAAAACGACTACAAAAAACGTATAACTTACTACTTACTACTTACTACTTAAAACTTAAAACTTACTTCTTACTACTTACTATTTACTACTTAATACTTACTTCTTCCCAGCCAGATTAATCGATAGTGTAAATTCGTCGTCAATTGCTTTGTCGCCGATACCGCCGAAAAAGCTTTTCGAGCCATATTTAATATCGTATTTCGTTCTGTCAACTTTAACTCCTTTGGCAACAGCAACTACCGCGTTTCCTTGTCTTTTTACAATTGCGGGAAAAGTGATCGGCTGGGTAATTCCTTTGATAGTCAAATCTCCGGTAATGTTTACCTGATTCGCGCCTGCAGGACTAACTTTGGTGATCTTGAACTCGGAAGTTGGGTGTTTGTCAACGGAGAAGAAATCATCCGACCGTAAATGCCCAATTAGTTTCTGCGCTGATTCTCCCTGCAGGTCAACTACCGTAATACTGTTCATGTCTGTTGTAAATGCACCGCCCTGAAGCGATTTTCCGTTAAATACCAGGTTCCCTGAGGAAATCTTAACCGTCCCGTTATGCTTCCCAGTTACCTTTGCCGCTACCCATTCTATCGATGAGTTTTTTGTGTCAATTGTAAATGTCTCGGTTTTTAAAGCCGGTTTGAATGCTGCGAATGCCAGTATTGCAACTGCCGCTAAAAGTGTCTTTATTTTCATCTTTCTGATTTTGTATCCAAAAATAGATGATTAGTTGGGATATGTATGTTGTAACTTATATTCTTTCTAAACTGTGACAATTCAATCCAAAGCGAAGGAAACTTCTCGGGTATATTTGGTGTTCTTACTATATTATCTTTTCCCGATTATGATAAACTCGAAACCAAATCTGTTCCTCGCTGTAGCTTTGATTCTCATTTGTCTTGCTTCTTGTAAAGAAAAGGCGATGATAAAACACGATTCACCGCGTGACTTATATCCGGGTCTTTTTGAAGCCGTACAATCAGGAAATGTATTTGAAGATAGTAAAATGTTCCCTGATTGTACTCCTAAAGGTAAACCCGATGAGATCAACAGAAAATATCGGCAAAGTAAAAGCAAGCCTGATTTTAACCTTCGAAAGTTTGTAGAAACGTATTTTGAGTTACCTGAACATGCAGGGAGTATATATAAAAGTAATATCAATGGCGGTGTAGAAGCTCATATCAACGAGCTTTGGAAAGTGCTGCAGCGGAACCCAGATAGGTACGCTCAATACACATCCCTCATTAGTTTGCCTTTCCCTTATATAGTTCCCGGAGGCCGTTTTCGCGAAATCTACTACTGGGATTCATACTTTACCATGCTGGGGCTCGAAGAAAGCGGACGGAGCGACCTCGTGGAAAGCATGCTGAATAACTTCGCTTTTCTGATACGTACCTACGGTTTTATTCCGAACGGCAACCGCACCTACTATCTCACCCGCTCGCAGCCTCCTTACTTCTCGCTGATGTTAAAACTGTTGATGGAGAACAAGAAAGGAAAAGCGGATTCTGTTTTAAAGGCAAACCGTGATGTCCTTGAGAAGGAATACCATTTCTGGATGTATAACGGTGGAAAGAAAGAAGGTGCAACAGAACATGTGGTGCATTTGTCTGACGGAGCTGTAATGAACCGCTACTATGATGCAGGCGACTGGCCGCGAGAGGAAGCCTATAATGAAGATGTGACTACTGCAGTGGAGAGTAAGCGCCCAAAAAGTGAGGTATACCGAGATCTTCGTTCCGGTGCAGAGTCAGGCTGGGACTTCAGCAGCCGCTGGTTTTCTGACGGTCGCTCGCTTACTACCGTTCGTACTACGGAGATTATTCCAGTCGATCTCAACTGTCTTCTTTATCACCTGGAGCAGATGCTTGCCCTTGCATACAACCGGGATGGAGATAAAAATGCACATACGCATATGCTTGAGCAGGCCACACGACGAAAGAACGCGATACTCCATTATTGCTGGAACCGGGAAGCGGGCTGGTTCAGGGATTACGACTGGAAAAGCAAGAGGCAAACACAATCCCTCAGTCTTGCCGGTGTGTATCCTCTGTATTTCAAGATAGCCAGTCCTGGCCAGGCCGACAGCGTCGCGCAGTTACTCAGTCAGCGCTTTCTGCAACCGGGTGGTCTCGTAACTACTTTGGTTAATACCGGTCAGCAATGGGACTCGCCCAATGGCTGGGCTCCGCTTCAATGGATGGCTATTGCCGGACTCAAAAACTATAATAAGGATGTTCTTTCTTCGGAGATAGCCGGCCGCTGGAGCAGGCAAAATATCCGGGTATTTAACAAAACCGGTAAGCTGCTCGAAAAGTATAATGTTACTGACACTACGTTAATAGCAGGCGGCGGGGAGTATCCCAATCAGGATGGCTTCGGCTGGACAAACGGTGTATTGCTAAAGATCCTGAAGATGGGAGGGAAGTAGCAAATTAAAAGACCTTCACAGGGTTAATGCTAAGGAGCTCTTTTCCTGCCTCTAGTACAAACTAAAATAAAAAAAGAGCCGTCTCAAAAGACAGCTCCTTAATATTTTCGGCTTTCGGCTTTCAATAATCAGCTTTCAGCTTTTGCCTTTCACCCTGAGCTTTCAACATTCAACCAACCCACAACATTCAACCCACTACCGGCAACCCATCTTAGTCTTCTTCGTGAAAAGGATAGCGGTAATCTTTCGCAGGATCCAGTGTTTCCTTGATTGTTCTTGGCGAGACCCAGCGAAGCAGGTTTATCATAGAGCCCGCTTTATCATTAGTGCCCGAACCTCTGGCGCCGCCAAATGGCTGCTGGCCTACAACCGCTCCCGTACATTTGTCGTTAATGTAGAAGTTCCCTGCAGAATTGCGGAGAGCATAGGTCGCCTTTTCGATGGCATAACGGTCACGTGCAATCACGGCTCCTGTTAAAGCATAGATAGACGTGTTATCTATCACTTCAAGAATCTTATCGAACTCTTCGTCGTCATAGACATGGACTGTTAACACCGGCCCGAACAGTTCGTCGCACATGGTAATATAATATGGGTCTTT
This sequence comes from Pararcticibacter sp., assembly GCA_031981225.1. GTDB lineage: Bacteria > Bacteroidota > Bacteroidia > Sphingobacteriales > Sphingobacteriaceae > Arcticibacter. The sequence continues at coordinate 12,278 of DALYUO010000036.1, read as the reverse complement.
GGTGACGATAACAGTAGGGTCAATAAAATAACCCTTTGATTTATCGTAAGATCCACCTGCGATGATCTCCAGACTGCTGTCCGCCTTCGCGTCATCAATAGCTTTCGACAGTTTGTTAAACGACTTTTCGTCGATCACAGCATTGATGAAGTTGCCAAAATCTTCAACCGGACCAACCTTGAACGTTGCAAGGTCGCGTTGCATCAGCTTGCGAAGTTCTGGCCAGACAGATTTTGCTATATAAACTCTTGAAGCAGCAGAGCACTTTTGCCCCTGATACTCAAAAGCGCCCCTCAGAATAGCAGTGCTGGCAACCTGCAGGTCGGCCGAGCTGTGGACAAGAATATAGTCTTTCCCACCGGTTTCACCAACTATACGCGGATAGCTTTTATATTTATGAATGTTATTGCCAATGGTTTTCCAGATATCCTGAAACACGCCGGTTGAACCAGTAAAGTGAATTCCGGCAAAATCAGGATGATTAAATATTACTTCACCGGCATCAGGACCAGACACATATACCAGGTTAATCACTCCATCCGGCAAACCTGCCTCGATAAGGACCTCCATGATCACCCGGGCCGAATAGATCTGCGCATTCGATGGCTTCCATACCACCACATTACCCATTAGCGCCGCAGAGGCGGGAAGATTGCCTGCGATAGCGGTGAAGTTAAAGGGCGTAAGTGCGAACACGAAACCTTCAAGAGGCCGTTGTTCCAGGCGGTTCCAGCTTCCCCTGGGCGATACAGGGGGCTGTTGGCCATAGATCTCAGCCATATATTTCACGTTGAAGCGCAAAAAGTCGATCAGCTCACAAGCGGCGTCTATTTCTGCCTGGTAGGCATTTTTCGACTGACCAAGCATGGTAGCGGCATTGATTTTGTAGCGGTAAGGACCGGCAATTAAGTCGGCCGCCTTCAGGAAGATAGCAGCACGTTGTTCCCAGGCCAAAGCTTCCCATTCTTCTTTTGCAGCAAGAGCTGCATCAATAGCCTCCTGCACATGCTTCTTTTCTCCGGCATTATACCAGCCGATCACCTGCTGATGATTATGCGGAGGCCTGATTTCCACTTTCTTATCTGACCGCACTTCTTTACCGCCGATGTACATCGGAATATCAATTTGTTCAGAATATGCGATAGAAATGGCTTCTTTTAATAGTGAGCGCTCCCGGCTACCCGGCGCATATGATAAAACCGGCTCATTTACCGGTGCAGGCACATTGAAGAATCCCTTTGTCATAAATCAATGAATTAGGTTGCAAAGATACCAAATCGGGCGCTTTTTTTACAGCTGCGCTTATCAGCATGGTGTCATTGTTTTTTTGACGAATACTTTGCTGCTAAATCATTTTAGTTTTTATATTTGAAGCGACCAATTGAATTAAACAAACCATGCAAACACAATCTGGCAGCTTTAATGCAGAAAACACTTCCAACAGAAGATCATTGTCTAGTTCCGGGTACGCTATACGGATCTCACTTATTGCAGCGCTGGGAGGGTTCCTCTTTGGATTCGAAACAGCGGTGATTTCGGGCGCTGAAAAAATCATTCAGCAGTTGTGGTCATTAAGCTCATTCTGGCAGGGTTTTACCGTAGCCGCCAGTCTCATAGGCACAGTCGTCGGGTCATTAGTCGCCGGGATGCCCGCACAAAAATTTGGACGTAAAAAAGTTTTGATGGTTATAGCCATCATGTATTTGCTCTCCGCTATAGGTTGCGCTCTTACATCCAGCTGGTTGTTATTTGTGTCGTTCCGGGTTATCGGCGGACTCGCAGTGGGCGCCTCGTCCGTTGTCGGGCCTATGTATATTTCCGAAGTTTCTCCAGCTCACCTGCGCGGAAGGCTTGCAGGTTCATTTCAGTTAATGATCGTTACAGGCATATTTGTAGCATACCTTACCAACTTCTTGTTTGCAGGCATGGGAGATGAAGGATGGCGATGGATGCTTGGGATTATGGTAATACCGGCCGCTCTGTTTGCAATTCTATTGCAATTTATTCCCGAGAGCCCCAGATGGCTTGTGCTGAACAATCGCGATCAGGAAGCAAAAGCCATTTTTGAGAAGATTGGAGAAGATGATGCCCTTGCTTTGATCCGAACAGAACATGAGTCGTCAAAAAACGGGATAAAAGAAAGTTTGTTTAACGGGAAATTTAATAAACCTATAATGTATGCAGTGATTCTCGCCATGTTCAATCAGCTGTCGGGAATTAACGCTATTCTGTATTATGCCCCGAGAATATTTGAAATGGCCGGGTTTGATAAGGCCGATGCGTATCTTCAGCCTGTTTATATCGGCGCGGCCAATCTGTTTTTTACTCTTCTGGCTATGACAGTAATTGATAAATTTGGAAGAAAGAAACTGTTACTGGTTGGCTGTACCGGAATGATTGTTTTCCTCGGACTGACCGCCAACGCTTTCAGCGCTTCAGATGGTGTACACAGTGGTGTTCTGATTTATATTATAGGCTTCATCGCATTTTTTGCTTTTTCACAAGGTGCGGTAATATGGGTGTTCATCTCCGAGATTTTCCCTAACTCTGTCCGGTCGCAAGGTGGCTCCCTCGGCAGTTTTACCCACTGGATTATGGCGGCTATTATATCATGGACTTTTCCTGTAATTGTAGAAAGCAGCCCTAACGGCGGCTTTTATTCATTTGTATTTTATAGCGTCATGATGTTTATTTCCTTCATCTTCATCTGGAGGGTAATGCCCGAAACTAAGGGAAGGTCGCTTGAGCAGATTCAGAAGGAGTTGGGTATAAAATAGACGATTTTAGAAAGTATGCCGATGGAAAGTCCTGCTCAAAGGATTAAAAGAACAGAGTTAAGTTATACGTAATAAGTCGTAAGTTTTAAGTATAACTTAACACTAGATTTCTGGAAAAGTCATTAAAAGCTAAATCCAACAGAAATATAAGGAAGCGACCCCTCCTTTGAAAAGCCTACCGCTCCCTGGATTAGGATCAGCTCGGCGGG
>DALYUO010000036.1:0-9282 GCA_031981225.1 Pararcticibacter sp. | reverse complement strand
GGCGGGCACAACATATAGCCCGCCGCCATAACCGTGATGCCACTGTTTGGAGGATTGCGAAGGAAGCCATACTCTTCCGGTATCATGAAATCCGAGAACACCCACCGAGCCGGGAAATAGATAGGAGGTAAACTGGAAAATCCGCAAGCGAAGATCCAGGTTATGATATAACATTGTTTTGCCCGTGAAGCGGTTTGTGTGAAAGCCCCGCAGGTTATGCACGCCGCCAAGCTGCATCTCCTGGAAAAAGGCCGGATCACCAAAAGTAGTCCCGCCACCCACTCTGTTTGCGATCACCAGATCAGATCCGGAGAAGCGCAAGTATAAGCTAAAGTCGGACTTGATTCTTCCGTAACTGTTATTATTGCCATTCACTTGTCTTTTAGCGGTTATTTGCGTGTTCCACAAGATGCCCTTTGTTGGCATGGATTCCTCGTCCCTTGTGTCATATTTAGCACCTGCAACTAATCCGGCATAAAGCTTGTCTGAAAACACACTTTCGTCCGGGTTGGAAATGTTATAGGTGTTAAAAAAATGAGCCTCGTTGTCTTCCTTCGCGCTTGTGTAAAACTCAGTGCCGATGCCTGCATTCACCCTTAGGGTTTTTAAAATATTTCTGTGAAGGCGGACACTAGCAGTCAGGTAATCAAAACGGTTCCTGTAAAAGCCTATCCCCCCTTCATCGTGCCGTAGAAAGACGCTTTCATTCCCCCGCCCGAAAAAGTTAGTTTGATTATTTGGCCCCCACGAGTTCAAATCGATACTCAGGTCGTTTTTACCTATGGCTTTTTTGAACTCCCCCAGATAATTGAAAATATAGGAATTCCTCCCGGTGGAGTAGTTAGCCCAGAACTCATGCTTCACGGCGAAAGGCGTTTTCCTGAACCCCTGCTTTTCATAAAGAATGCCTCCCCTCAGCTGGATTCCCTGGTCTATATTATAATTTACAAGTGCCATGGGGCCGAAACGATCGTATTTAAAAGCCTTACGGTCAAAAGAGTTTACGGTGCTGTCTTTTGAAAGCCGGAGTTTTGCCAGAGAGCGAAGTGGAAATATATTGCTGTCTGGCCGGTCGTAAATATATAAATGCTTCCTGTTGGTGAAGGAGCTGTTTACAGAAAAAATGTCGCGATCTTTTCCCCCTGCTAAACGGACTTTAATAGCCGGCTTACCCTCGCCGCTCACGGTATAAACGTCTTCTCCTGCCATTCCGTAGATCCTGATCTCCTCTGTTACATCGGGTACGAAGACACGCTGATAGAGCGTCCTTCCTTTGCTGCCATCCTTTTTCTTGTTGTGTACACACACTTGAACGTTTCCGTCAGACAGGTGCTCTATATCAACAAATTCCCGTTTTTGAGAAAGGGGGATGTCTACTTTTTTGCTGAGGAAACGATAGTAGTCTAATGCGATCTTTTGCAAGTTATCTCTTCTGCCTTTAAGCTTTTCCAGTACTTCCGGGCCGCTTAATGTAAAAATAGTATCAGGCATTTGCCTTATGGCTTTTTCCGCGAGGCTGTTTGTGATTGTTTTTTGCACATAGGCAATTTCCTCCGTCCAGTCGTTTTCGCTTAGTTGTGTCAGAAAATAACGATCAAAATAGCGGGCGTTAAAGTTCCATCCTGCAATGTCCCTTATCTCTTTATCATAAGGCTGGAGGTTTGATTTAAGCCACTGATGGGAGAGTACCCATGGAAAAATGCCTGAAGTTTTATAAAAAACCTTATCGCGGTCGCGGGGAACAGGAGTATAGATTTTTTCTTCCTTCGTTTTCTCACGGCCCCATCGCCAGTTATCCTCGTGCCGGTCCCAGTCGCCAACCACAAAATCGAGCAGTCGCGCCCGTAGAACAAGCTTCTGCTTGACCCTTGTGTCATTATCTTCCTCCAGTTCATCCTGAACCTTCAGCGTATTATCAGTGTCGTCCAGGCCAAAAGGCTCTCTTTCTTCAAACAGGTATACCGCATTAGCGAATTCCTTTCTGTATTCGCCCAGTCCCGGATCATCAGCTACGTAAACTATTTCAGGGTTTGAATGCGGAAGCTGAAGCGCCTCTGCGAGTAGCGGAACAGCCAGCGCTCCGTAAGGATGGGCGGTAGAAACCTGATCCTGAAGGATGTCTCTCGCGATGGTGGGCCGGAGGTTTTCCGGAAGCCCGCGCTCGGGGTACTTCTGGATCGTACGCAACGCCCATTCCCGCCCCCGGGCGTCTTTAAGCCGCAGCGACTTGGTTTGCATGCCTCCACCCAGTTTAACGACAGACAAACCACCTCTTTCGCTTTTTAAATCTAGAATACGCAACCTGACGGGGGTTGCCCAGAGCGGCCGGTAGTTTTCGCCAAACCAAAAACGATGAGAACTGCTAACCTCATTGTATTCAGGTGCTATAGAAACGGTGATGCTATCGCGCTTTTGAAAACTGCTGCCAAAAGCTGGAGCTGCACATCCGTAAAAAAGAAGTATAAAAAAAATAGTTAGTTTTTCGTTAATCAGCATTCTTTGGCCCCGTCTGTCAGTCAAGCTGCAATGTGCAGTTCCGTTATTAATCTTTATAGTTTACGCCAACCCTAAGGGCCTTCAGCCCTGTAACTCCTTGCAATTCTTCGAGCTCAAGATACTCTAGATCGATATTCAGCAAAGCCTGTTCCTGCAGATATGAAATATATTGAACATACTCCTCTGCTTCTTTATAGTTAAAGTATACAAGTGCTATTTTGTCGGGTTGAGTTAATCGTTCTTCACTTCCTTTTAGACGCACCTTATCTATCCTCTTTTTCAGGATTTCGTATCTGATGTTGTATGTCCCTTCTACATCAAATCTTCGTTCATCGTTCCTGAAACTGATATCTATAGGATTTGAGTGGACGAAGATTAACTGGGTTGTATGTAGAGGAACAACTGTTTTTGATAAAAGTGAATGAGTGATGCCGGCGATTTCAATCATTGATTTAAGTTGCCACAAGCGAAGGTTTTTTATATATAAATTATTGAATGGTTTATCTGGTGCTATAGACTGACCGATGTAGATATCATATTCCACGCCATCGGTTCTGAACTTCTCAAAATAACAGGGATAGGACTGTTGTAATTCGGGCTGAACCTGCTCCATGTAGGCGTTAACCGAATCGTTAATGGTTTGAATAGAAGCTTCAAGTTCTCTCCTCCTTGAAAACGCTATGCCATCGTCGTGCTTCGTTGCCTTAAAGTACGCCTGCAAAACCGTGGTCAGCTCAGGTGATGTACTTTTAAAGTGCAGCAGGAATGGATCGGCCTTTTGTTCAAAAAACTGCGACAGCAGGATTTCGTCATTAGTGCCCATTTGAGCGCTGATCTTTTCTGTCCATTTGTTGCACTCATAAATCAGTTCGTCGATCAGAGTAAGTTGGTGATATTTTTTGATTTCAAGCAGGGTATTGGCACACAAGCTCAAAAGAACAGCAGAGTCTTCTTTTACAGCGAGATTTCTGGCCGTTGTTGAATCACGGATGTCTATCGCGCCGTAAAGAGGATGTACGTCTTTAAACGAAATGGTTTCTATTTCCGGACTTGTAACATCGTCTTTCTTCTTTGCTTTAAGATAATTCCATGCAGCTTCATTAAACTTCCACTGAACAGAGGGCTGCAGTGATGTGAACTTTCTTTTTATAACCCTTTCTATTTTTGATTTGAATTCATCTGCCACATTCTGAAGTAGCTGTGCAAGCAGTGGGATGGCAAGCTCAATTCTTGCCAGAACATGCTCATACGAAATTGTCCCTTCCCTGCTGTATATTTCCAGAACGCCCGGGAGTTGATTGTTGTAAAATACAGGTAATACAGCGTACGAAGCAATACCGTTCTGTCTCAACAATCCCAGCACCGGGTGAAGTTCTGTCTTCTCTTCGGTTATGGTTCCAAAGAAAATGGGCTTTGGATTTTTCTGGTACGATTCGAGCAGGACCTCAAATATCTCGTCGACAGAATCCTTTTTTAACGCACAATTAAGCAGAATACTTTTGAAGAGTCCGTTGTCTTCAAATACTGGTTTGCCATTTAACATAAGAAAGGGAAGCAGCCCAAATTCAACTTTATTGTTGCCAGCTAAGGTTTTTAAAGACTGAATGACAGACTCGTACAATACTGCCGGATTATAGTCATTACTGATTATCAAATTCCTGATGTTCTCGATGGCATGTTTTAATGTAACATCAGAAAAAGTAAGGACTGAAAATCCATCAACCCTGAAAAGTTCCGGAGGCAGCAATTCTATAAGAGTCTGGTATGCTTCTTTGTCGTAAATATGAGGTTCTATTTCTGCAATATTGATATCAGGAAGCGGTCCTTTAAGAGATATATCTATAAAGCGGGTGTCTGCCTGGATACTTAAATACTTAGGAAGTCCCGTTTGGGGATCGGTATAAGCATAGAGCTTTTCATCTTTGATGAAAGCGTCTATATTATAGTATTTTTTCAGTACGAGAGAGTATATAAATTCATATTTAGACCTCTCAAAGTGCTCGTTGTCGTTACTGTGGTTAGCTAAAATATTGTTCTCGAAAAACAGGGCAAAAGCATCCGTACAATAAAAGATTGGTTCTGGAACGGGAGTACCCAGAGCCCAGAGGTAATCTTTTTCAGCGGTTATAAGCGGAGTTAAAGCTGCAAAGATAAGATCAAGTATATCCCTTTTATTTACCACGTCCTCTGGCTCAATTCTATCCGAAGCCAGACCATTCTCCTCGAACTTATTCAGAATAAATTCGTAGAATTTTTTCTTCTCAGAAGTTTCGGAGCTTACCCTTTCGGAAAGAGTCTGCAGGAAGGGTTTAAAAGACAACGCGGATTCTACGATCTGAGGAACTGGTGTATTATTAAACCGGAGAACAGCTGATTTCATTTTGATAAATTAAGGAATTTTGTTTTAAATGACAGGAAAAGATTACTATTTCTGCGCTTTCTGTTCTGAATAAGTAAATTTAAGAAGATTACCCGCGCTTAGCTCATCTCCTTCGTTGGATATATAAAGATTGTTATGAATATCAAAGGCAATACCTTCCGGTTGAAGAAAAGATCCCGAGTTTAAATCGTATACCGCTTTTGTTTTAAATTCCCCGTCGCATACAACAAGTGAATTGTTTGCCGATGAGAGAATGAACCATTCGCCTGTACGCGGATTCTTGGACAGCCCCGATGGTTGAAAACGGGAATTCTTTTTCCCTGAAGAACTTCCGCCATCACCGGCATTAACAACAAACGTTTTTTCCATAACCAGCGTGTCTGCCGATTCAACCTTCATGATATATCCTGTGCTCTGACTTGTTCCCTTGTCGGTTTTGCAGTTTTTGCACAGCACGTAAAGTCTGTTGTCCGACTCGTCGGCAAACATCCCTTCATATTCTCCTTTGGGCAACAATCCCTTGATTTCGCTCACGACGGCAGCATCATCGCCCTTAGGCTTAGCAAAAGAAAAGATGGTTCCATTGCTTTTAAGAACAAACATCTGGTCCCTCAGGATGGCTAGGTCTTCATAATCGCCATTTTTGCTGAATTTTGAAGGCTTTGCTCTGTCATCTCCCAGACGCAGGCGAAATATTTTTCCCTCTTCATCCTGCACTGCATAAACGGTGTCAGGACTGTCTTTACCGAATTGAATGCCTGATATTTCCAAAAGCGATTCGGGCATGCTGAATTTCTGCGGGTTTGAAAGATCATATCCGTCGGGACTCTTAGTCGATGTATTGGTCTGACCGCATGCCACAAGAAACGCGTATGATAATACCGCAGCAAGCTGCGTGAATTTTAAATTAATCATGTTCTGTCGTTATTTGATCATTCTTTAAATGTATCAGGTCATAAATAGCCTTTTGAGACTGAACAGCTTTATTGCCTGCATTTAAAGGAGCATTCATATCCGATGAAGTTATGGTCACTGCCTGGACGTTGTCCATTAGCTGGAGATTCAAAATGAAGATAATCTCTTTCTTTATATCCTCGTCAAAAACAGGGAAACAAACTTCGATTCTTCTGTAGATGTTACGGTTCATCCAGTCGGCCGAACCTAAGAACAGTTGTTGTTCGCCTCCATTATTAAACAAAAATATCCGTCCATGTTCAAGGTAGCGGTCAACTATTCTAATAACCCTGATATTTTCACTCATCCCCTCAACGCCGGGCATCAGACAGCATATACCACGAACAATTAAGCTGACTTTAACTCCCGCAGCAGAAGCTTCATATAATTTTCTGATAAGTACTTCCTCCTCAAGATTGTTCAGCTTAATGATAACCGCAGCCTCCTTACCCTGATTAGCAAAAGCTATTTCTCTATCGAGTAGTTCGAGGAAACGGCTCAGAAGGTTGAACTGTGATACGAGCAAATGTTTAAAGGGGATTAGCTCCGGCGATTTAGGCCGTTCTTTTCTCGCCAGGAAAATAAAGAGCAATTCTATTTCTCTTAAGATCCCTTTGTGTGAAGTCATCAGAATATGATCGGTATACAAAGAGGCTGTTTTTTCGTTAAAATTCCCCGTTGCAAGTAACCCGGTATATTTTAAGCGGGTCCCATCCCTCTTTTTTACAAGCGCTATCTTAGCATGCACTTTAAGGGATGAGATACTGTAAATAAGCCTTACACCGGCGTCCTTCATTTTTCTTGCCCACTTTACATTATTAGCTTCGTCGAATCTCGCCTTAAGCTCTACCAGTACGGTAACTTTCTTTCCATTCTTTGCTGCGGTTATCAATGCATTGACTATTCTGGAATTACTGGCTACTCTGTAAAGGGTAACGTATATCTCCTCAACATCCTTGTCTGTAGCGGCTTCATTGAAAAAGCGGAGGACAGGATTGTATGAATGATATGGGGTGTGAAATATCAGATCTTTATGCTTTACTTGCTGGCACAAGGTTAGCGCAGTGTTCAATGAACTAACACGAACAGGTTCCCATTTCTTATATGAAAGATCCCCGTTGAAGTATGGGAAGTCCATCAGGTCCCTAAGGTTGTGGTAAGCTCCGCCTTCCATAAATTGCGCATGCTTCAGGTTCAGTTTGTTATTTATGATCTTTAGCATCGGCTCCGGAATGCCCGGCTGATGAAGAAAGCGTGTAGCTAATCCCTGTTCCCGTTTGAGTATGAGCCGGGAAATCTGATCCAGTAAATCTCCCGAATATTCATCGGCAAGATCGATTTCCGCATCCCGGGTAACTTTGAAGCTAAAGCATTTATTAACAACTGATCCTTTGAAGAGGAGGTCGATATAGTATTTCACAATATCGTCGAGAAAGACTATATAAAGGATGCCATCCTCTGCTCTTTTGCTGTAGAAGCGGGGGAGCTGGTCGGAAGGGATATTCACAACAATAGTCTGCTGCCCCTCGTCTTTCACAACATTCAGAAGGAAATAAAGCTTGTTGTTTTCCGGGAAGAAATCGAGCGTTCCATCACTAAGATTAACTAACTGCAGAAACGCCAGTACATCATTTAGGAAATACGCCCTTATCTCCTCCTGAATTATTTTGGGCAGGGGCTGATTGTATATGAGATGGATTTTATGCTCTACCAAGCGGGGAAGGATGCTGTGTGTTAAAATATAACCGAAGCGAGCCTGTTGTCTGTTTATGATGGCGCTTGCATTTTCGGCAATAATGCTGTTGTCTTTTTGCTCCTTTCCCTTTTCAATCTTGCCAAGCGCTTTAATAACCGGCATCCTTACCCTGAAAAACTCGTCGAGATTCGATGAAAAGATAGAGAGGAACTTTATCCTCTCCAGTAAGGGGATATTTTCGCGGGCAGCCTCCTCTAATACACGCTCATTAAAAGATAGCCAGCTTATGTCCCTGTTAGAAAAAATGTTCTTCATTCGTGTACTGTTAATCTTTTCCGTGTATCACAGAAGCAATGATGAACGCAAGCACGGAGATAATCAGTCCGTACATGAAAATATTGTAAGCTACACGCAACAGGCGGTATTTTCGGCCTAGTACCACGCCCTGCGAATAGACGTCGCGTATAAGACTTCCGTAAAGAAATTCTTTGTCGTCCATCGTCTTCCACATCCCTGCAGCATAGTCATCCAGGCTCATTTTATAAAAGTTTCCGAAAAACAGAAGGTTCACTCGTTTTTCTTCTATATCCTTTTGAACGAAAGTACCTTCGGGAATACTCGGCCGTGTGGCGAGTATTGCGTAGATCATTGTTAAGAGGCTTGCGCTTAAAAGAAGAAAGGTGGGAAGAGCCAGATACATATTGTCTTCAAGCCGGCGCAACAGCAAACTGATGATTGCTGAAAGGATAATCGAATTCACGGTGATAAGAATGTGCGCCTTATTATCGGCCATGTCGCTCAGCCTCTGGTGATTTCCCGAGCTGATCCTGAACATCGTTTCAATCCCTCTCGCTGGCTTGTCCTGGTTTTTTTTTTCCGAAGCTTCGACTGCGGGAGGAGCTACAACAGCGAGCTCTGCATCAAATGATTTTGCCTTTGGTTTATCAGTTTCCTGATCTTCCTTTTTCTTCAGCTCCCTAAGGTTTTCTTCTTTCTTGTCCGATAGCAGCAGACGACAGAAATCTGTGTGGAAATGATGCTGTTCAAACAGTTTTATGGTACTCTTTCTCCACTCACTCTTATCCATTTTAACATGGTGAAGGGCTTCGTGTTCCTTCCTCATGCGTTTATTATTTTCTTTAAAATCGTCTGTGCCAAAATGAAAGAGATCGGCATCGCAGATGATTTGTTCATTCAGATTCGAGGGATTCTGAGGGACCCTTGTAGAGAGGATGCATGACCTCACTTCAGCGCCGATAGCCTCATCTACACTATGCTCCCTTAAAAATGTAAGGGCCATGTCCGCGCCCTTTTCTTCATGATCTGACGAGGATGCATAGTAACCTATATCGTGAAACCAGGCTGCGCATAATACCACAAAGAAGCTTTTATCATCCAGCTGGTAGTGATTGGCAATTTTAGTTGCCGCTATAACAACGGCATCAGTATGCTTGAGATTATGATAGGAAAATTCAGCTCTTTCATTCTGTTTATAATAAGAGCTAACGTAGTGACGAACCTGATCAAGCACCAATTGATAATTATTCATTCTGATAGAATTGAGTTCAACGCAATTTAAGAATGAATTCTCATTCTATCTCATAAACCAGTCAATCTTCTTTGACAAACTTGTGAATTTTGTCTGAAAGGAGTCTGTTAAATTGTTTAATATGCGGTTTGTGTACCAGCAAACAAAACAATTTCTCTAAGTTTCCTCTATAAATAAAAGAAGCCACAATGATATAGCAGTACCCTG
>DALYUO010000035.1:26462-27485 GCA_031981225.1 Pararcticibacter sp. | reverse complement strand
AAGAATTCCCCGGTTTTTTCGTTATCTTGGTAGTCTATAAAGGGACGATATGAGCTCCTCTACCGGCAATTACTCTTTTCTCATTCAGAAAATTGATGAGTTTATCCGTAAGTACTACCTCAACAAGGTAGTAAGGGGTGCTATATACCTGTCTGCTTCTCTCTTTGCCAGTTACAGCATCATTACGATAGCTGAATACTACGGCAATTTTAATGAGCTTATAAGAAGTGTTTTATTCTTTGGTTTCCTTCTCTTAAACCTGTTTATCTTCGGTAAGTTCATATTTCTGCCTCTTTTGTCGTACTTCCGGCTTGGTCGCACTATTTCCCACGAGCAAGCCTCCGAAATTATAGGGAACCATTTCGGGCACATCAAAGACAAGCTGCTCAATACACTTCAATTAAAAAAGCTGGCGGATGAAAATCCAGCACAAAAAAGCCTGATTGAGGCGGGGATTAACCAAAAGATCGCTGACCTTAACCCGGTGCCTTTTACGACGGCCATAAAGATTGCCGATAATAGAAAATATCTGCGCTTTGCTATACCGCCACTTGTTGTCATCCTGCTCGTTGCTTTCACCGCTCCTGCTATTTTCAGCGAAGGGACTGAACGGATACTCCATTACAATAAAAAATATGTAAAGAAGGCGCCTTTCACGTTTGTTATTCTCAACAGAAACTTGTCTGTAGTTCAGGGCGATGACCTTGAGCTTAAGATAAAAATGGAAGGCACGGAGATCCCGCAGGATATTTATATTGAAGACGGCCTCAGCAGTTTCAAGCTCGACAAAGAAAATATCGTGCGCTTTAGCCATACATTCAGAAATCTCCAGCACAATAAACACTTTCGGCTTGTGGCCGGGGGCTTTTATTCGGATCCGTATGTTATTGACGTCAAAAGCAAGCCGTCTCTCCTGAATTTCAATGTGTCGCTTGAATACCCAGCTTATCTTCGCAAGAGCGCTGAAACACTTGAAAACACCGGAGATCTCACAGTTCCTGAAGGGACTAAAATAAGATGGAA
>DALYUO010000035.1:6434-26452 GCA_031981225.1 Pararcticibacter sp. | reverse complement strand
AGGTAAACAAAGCGCTCAGCTATCCATCAGACCGGAAAACGATCAGGTGATAGGGAATGACTTTATTTCCTATAAGCTAACGGTTATACCTGACTTAAGACCGTCCATAGAAGTATCAGAACAACTGGATTCTTTAAACGGAAAGTCGCTTTATTTTATAGGAAAGGTGAATGACGACCATGGTTTTTCGAGGCTAGCACTGAATTACAGGATTATAAATAAGGGTGCTGCCGCTGCTTATAAAAGTCACAGTATTCCCGTTAACAGAAACGCTACAACAAGTAGTTTCTTTTATTCCTGGGACCTTAGCAAGGCTGGAATTGAGCCGGGGCAGGAGTTGGAGTACTTCTTTGAGGTTTTTGATAACGATGGCTTCAACGGACCGAAATCGGCCAGGTCGGAAACAAAAACGTTAAGAAGGGATACAGAGGCGGAAACGGAAACGAAAGTTGATAAATCATCGGAAAACATCAAGCATAAGATGGATGAGGCTATCCGCCAGGCAAAGGCGCTAGAGAAAGGTGCACAAATGATGAACCGCGACCTTCTTAACAAGAAGAACCTTTCGTTTGATGAAAAGAAACAAATCGAGGACCTGCTTAACAAACAAAGAAACCTGAACAACCTGGTTGATGAGATCAGGAATGAAAATAAGCAGAATCTGAATAAATTGAATAATCTACAGGATCAGAAAGAAGAAATACTTAGGAAGCAGAAACAAATTGACGATCTGTTTAACAATGTTCTCGACGAGAAGACGAAGGAAATTTTAAATAACATCAGGCAGCTGCTAGAGCAGAATAATAAAACAGAAACGCAGCAGGAGCTCTCTAAAATGCAGTTGGACAACAAATCACTTCAAAAAGAACTCGACAGGATACTTGAGCTTTACAAGCAACTGGAGTTTGACCAGAAATTATCGCTCGTAGCCGACAAACTAAAAAAGCTCTCTGATAAACAGGAGGAGCTAAGTAAAGTGGCACAAAAGTCGCAAAGCCTTGATAATATTAAGAAGGAACAGGAACAAATTAATGCCGGTTTCCGTGACTCAAAAAGCGCACTGGAAGAGCTTGAGAAAAAGAACAATGAACTTGAGAAAAAAAACAACTACGAAAATCCAAAGGCTGAGCAATCGGAAATTGAACAGCAACAAGATTTAATTGATAAAAGACTAAATAGTAAAAGTGCAGCGAGGGCAGCAGAACCGATGAAAACATCTGCCGCTAAAATGAAGCAGCTTGCCGAAAAGCTGAGCAAAATGCAGGAGGAGAATGAGATGGAAGAAAACAGGATCAGTATTCAAAACCTCAGAGAAATTCTCGCTAATTTATTGACCTCTTCTTTTGATCAGGAAACGCTTTTGCTTGACGTGAGGAACACTTCACCGGATGCCCCGGTTTATTTAAAACTGGTTCAAAAGCAAAAAGACCTTCGTGATAACTTAAAGTTGGTTCAGGATAGCCTTTATTCCTTAAGCCGCAAAGTCCCGCAGCTTCAATCAGTTGTTAATAAAGAGATACAGGCTATTAACGATAACATGGACCGTTCCATTCAGAACCTTGCAGAACGGCGTTTACCGGAAGCCAATCGCAATCAGCAATATGCCCTCACTTCTATAAATAATCTCGCTTTAATGCTAAGTGAGGTTGAAGAACAGTTACAAAAGATGAGTAAAAATGCACAACAGGGTGGGAAAGGAAAACAAAAAAGCCTATCTCAGCTTAGTAAAATGCAGGAGCAGCTGAACAGAAATATGCAGAAGGTAAGGGAGCAAATGAAACAGCAGGGCATTAAGGAAGGTCAGTCGGCAGGAAAAGGCCCCTTGAGTGAGCAAATGGCAAAGATGGCGAAGGAACAGCAGCTGATAAGGCAGGCGTTACAGGAGATTAACAGGGATTTAAATAAGGATGGAAAGGGCCGGCTTGGCGATCTTGAAAAATTAAGCCAGCAAATGGAACAAACTGAGACGGATTTCGTACACAAAAAAATCAAACAGGAAACAGAACTTCGTCAGCAGCAAATTCTCTCTAAGTTATTAGAAGCGGAGAAAGCAGAGCGCGAACGTGAAACCGATAATCAACGGGAAAGTAAGGAAGGCCGTGATCAAACACCGGTATTCCATTCAATATTGGATGCCTTTAAAAAGGAGAAACAGCGGGAAACAGAACTTCTTAAAACAGTTCCGGCTTCTTTAAGTTTATTTTACCAATTGAAAGTTGGTGATTATTTCAGACATTTAGATTCAAAATAATGATATGACAACAAACCGGGTAGATATTTCAGATAACACGGTATTATACACATTACAGTTACCTTCAAAACTCGATAGCATAACTACCGTGGAGAATTTTATAGATAACCTGAAAGAGGAATATAAAATTGCAGACGATACGTATGCCAACATGCTTACCTGTATGAGTGAAGCTACCATCAATGCTATTATCCACGGAAACAAACAGGATGAGAGTAAGAAAGTCTATATTAATCTGGAAGTACACGACAGAAAACGGATGCAGTTTACCGTTTCTGATGAGGGTGAAGGATTCGATTACGAAAGACTCCCCGACCCTACCGCGCCTGAAAACCTCGAAAACTTAACAGGAAGAGGTATATTTATTATTAAACACCTTGCCGATCAGTTTATCTTTAACATGAAGGGCAACGAAATAGAATTACATTTTAAACTTTAATGACCCGTACAAAAATTTCTTTTTTTTCTGAGGAAATTCCCTTCTCCCTGAAATTGAAAACCAGCATTCGCAGCTGGATTAACGACACTATTAGTTCTGAAGGTAAAAAGGCTGGCGAACTTAACATCATATTTTGCAATGACGATTACCTTCTCAATATAAATAATCAATACCTAAATCATAACACCTATACTGATATCATCACTTTTGACAA
The DNA here is from genome assembly GCA_031981225.1 of Pararcticibacter sp. Taxonomy (GTDB): domain Bacteria; phylum Bacteroidota; class Bacteroidia; order Sphingobacteriales; family Sphingobacteriaceae; genus Arcticibacter. The sequence goes on along the minus strand of DALYUO010000035.1, from coordinate 23,548 downwards.
TAGCGAAGATAAAGACATTATAGAGGGAGATATCTTCATCAGTATTGACCGCATTCGCGAAAATGCCTCTAATTTCAAGACGTCAGAGAAAGACGAACTTCACCGGGTCATCATCCATGGTATACTTCACCTTCTTGGCTATAAAGACAAAAACAAAGCGGATAAAGATCTGATGACGCAAAAGGAAGACTGGTATCTTAATAAAAGGGAGTTCTGAGGTGTTCCTTACACAGAACTTTGCTATTCGCGACAAAAAACCCTTAATACATAAAGCTCGCTGAAGCAAGGACATAACAAATTTGAGGACGACAACCTTTTAATGCCAACAGCTTGGAAAGTTTTCATCCACAATGAATTAATCATTATATTTGTACCATTACGGTACACAAATAAATTATAAGGTTATGTTAGTAGTAAGCAGTCGGGAATTCCGGGAAAAACAAGCTGAGTATATGGACAGAGCGGATAATGGAGAACAGATAATCGTGCAACGAGGTAAGGATAAAGCTTACGCTATCACTCCCGTAACGGATGATGATCTCTATTTCACGCCCGGAATGCTTGCCCGGATTAAACAGTCAATAGAGCAGGTTAGAGATGGAAAAGTAATAAAGGTAAAAACCAATAGTGAATTAAAGGATTTTCTTGATTCGCTATGAGTTCGGGTTTTCTCTCCGGCTTTTACTCGAGAAGAATAAGCCATAAACACAGACTAGTTTACCAGATTCTGGAGGAAAAAGTGATTGTTCTGGTATTAGCTGCTCAGGGTCATTATGGCGATAAATAGAACAAGCTAACCTACAGCCATACGCCCCTTTTTATCGACTGTGTGTAATAAAAAACTTCCCGTACATTTGTACTTCAAAAAATAGTATTGAAAACGGTAATCATAGCGGGAGCAAGCGGACTTGTAGGATCGTCTCTTCTTCAATTTCTGTTAGATGAAAAGGAGATAGACGAGGTGATTGCATTGGTCAGGAGAAGCCTGCCTGTAACTCATACTAAACTCAAACAGAAAGTCGTTTCCTTTACGGAGACCGGAAGTTTTGAAGGATACCTGCGGGGTTCAGCAGTTTTCTGTTGTCTTGGATCTACCAGGAAGAAGACACCGGATTTGAACGACTATAGGAAAGTTGATTATGAGTATCCCCTGTTGCTGGCTAAAATAGCTGCTGCAAATAAGGTTGAACAGTTTCATCTTGTCTCCGCGTTGGGAGCAAATCCGGACTCTGCAAATTTCTACAGCAAGCTTAAGGGAGAAACCGAAAGAGATATTAAAACACTGACTTTCAAGTCATTACATATATACAAACCATCCCTGCTTACAGGGAACAGAATTGAAAAAAGACCTATGGAGAGATTTGCGGTGATGGCAATGAATATTATAAACCCCATGTTGAGAGGCAATTTAAAAAAATATCAAAGTATTAAAGCAGAGACGGTTGCAAGGGCAATGGTTATTCAGTATTCGAAGAATCTTGATGGGACATTTTGTTATCCTTCTGATAAAATTAAAGAACTAGTATGAGTATTCTATCAGGAGAACTTTTGAGCCATGCATTTAATGATACCTGGCTGTTTAAGGATTTGACCTTCGGCATAGCCAAAGGACAACGTACGTCGCTAGTGGGCATAAATGGATCGGGAAAGTCCACTCTTCTCCGGATTCTGGCTGGCAAGATGGATCCCAACGAAGGAAAAGTTGTTAAGGAAAGGGGATTGCGTATAGGATACCTTGAGCAAGACCCTGACTTTGGCGGGCAGGATACAATAGCTGATTATATATTTAGTTTAGATAACAGGCAGCAGCAAGTTATACGGAGATACGAAGAACTTATATCTGGTGCGGATACCGATAGTAAGGAGCTTCATGATCTGATGGACGAAATCAGCGAATTGAATGCCTGGGAATATGAGCATGAGATTAAAACTATTTTGCAGCGTCTTTCCATAGAAGATCAGGATCAGAAAATCAGTAACCTCTCAGGAGGGCAGCGGAAAAGGCTGGCCCTGGCGAAGCTACTGATAGACGAACCAGATGTCTTTATCCTTGACGAGCCCACGAATCATCTCGATATTGAGATGATAGAATGGCTTGAGAGCTTTCTGACCACGGGACAAAAGACCGTGCTGATGGTTACTCACGATAGATATTTTCTGGATAATGTTTGCAATACTATTCTTGAGCTAACGCGTCAGCGCTTGTACACATATGCCGGAAAATACAGTTATTTTCTGGAGAAGAAATCGCAGAGGGAAGAGGAAGAAAACTCCTCTCTCCAAAAAAACAGGAATCTTTTAAAGAAGGAACTTGAGTGGATGCGCAGACAGCCTCAGGCAAGGGCTACGAAGTCGAAAGCGCGCATCGACGCTTTTTACGAACTGGAAGAGAAGACAAAGAACCTGAATGACAATTCAAAGGTAACGCTTAGCACTAAGGTTTCGCGGCAGGGAAATAAAATCCTTGAAATGGACAAGGTATACAAGTCGTTCGGGAATAAATCAATTGTTGAGGACTTCACCTATGTATTTAAAAAAGGCGACAAAATTGGCTTAGCAGGCAAGAACGGTACCGGGAAAACCACCCTACTCAATCTTATTACAGGAAGCGCCGAGCCTGATTCAGGCAGTATAGTAAAAGGAGAAACGACCGTATTTGGATATTATCGGCAGACGGGAATTGATACAGACGGAAATGAAAGAGTAATAGATGTTGTGAAAGACATTGCTGAATATATTATGATGGCGGATGGCAAGACAATCACCGCATCTCAGTTATTAACTCACTTCCTCTTCCCTCCTGCCAAACAGCATAACGTCGTAGGTAAGTTAAGCGGCGGCGAGAGAAAGCGACTCCAGCTAATGAAAGTCTTAATGAAGAATCCAAACTTCCTGATTCTTGATGAGCCTACTAATGACCTGGATATCGACACGCTAAACATCCTTGAGGACTTTTTAGAAAACTACAACGGTGTTCTTCTATTGGTTTCACATGACCGGTATTTAATGGACCGGCTTACAAACCAGTTGTTTATATTAGAAGGCAACAGTAAGGTGAGACTATATAACGGTAATTATACAGACTACAGGCTTGAAAAAGAAAATAGCTTAAAAGTAAAGGAACCGGTTAAGAGCCAGACAGCTAGCGTGGCGTCCTCCTCTCCGACTGCCAAAAAGAACAAACTATCCTTCAAAGAGACTAAAGAATTAGAGGAATTGGAGACGGAAATCCCGGTTGTGGAAAGAGAAATTGAAGAACTATCCGGTCGATTAAATTCCGGAATAACCGACCATCAAACTCTTTTAAGCTTGGCTGAAGAAATTGAGGCGAAGAAGTTGCGACTCGACGAAATAAGCCTTCGTTGGCTAGAGTTAACTGAAATCAAGGAAAGTGTTTAATTAAGATGTTCCACGTGGAACATCCATCAGAACGTTCCACGTGGAACATAGAATAGAATGTTTAAAAAATACGACATAATAGTAGTTGGTGCTGGACACGCAGGATGTGAAGCAGCTGCAGCAGCCGCAAACCTCGGATCCTCGGTCCTTTTGGTAACGATGAATATGGGGACTATTGCGCAAATGTCCTGTAATCCAGCTATGGGAGGCGTTGCAAAAGGCCAGATCGTACGCGAAATAGACGCTATGGGCGGGTACTCGGGTATTATCGCTGATAAATCCACTATACAATTCAGGATGCTCAACCTCTCAAAAGGGCCAGCGATGTGGAGCCCCAGAACACAGAATGACAGGATGCGGTTCTCTGAAGAATGGCGTTTAGCATTGGAAAGGATACCAAATGTTGACTTCTGGCAGGATACAGTAAACGCAATCTTAACAAAAGGTGATCGTGTAACAGGAATTAAAACGTCATTAGGTATAGAGATTGAAGCCAGCGCAGTAGTATTAACCAACGGCACGTTTCTAAACGGACTAATTCATATAGGAGAAAAGCGTTTTGGCGGCGGACGGACAGCAGAAAAAGCTGCTACCGGACTAACGGAACAACTAATCGAACTAGGGTTTGAAGCGGGTCGAATGAAGACAGGTACTCCACCCAGAGTCGATGGAAGAAGTCTGGACTACTCGAAGATGGAAGAACAATGGGGTGATACAGGCAAAGGCCGGTTCTCCTTCTCTGATTTCGAACTCCCCACAGAGCAAAGATGCTGTTGGATAACCTATACAAATAGCGAGGTTCACGAAGCTCTGAAAGAAGGATTTGAAAAATCACCCATGTTTACGGGTCGGATAAAAGGACTTGGACCCCGGTACTGTCCTTCCATAGAAGACAAGATAAACCGCTTTGCTGAAAGGGAACGACATCAGATCTTTGTAGAGCCTGAAGGATGGAATACCGTCGAAATATACGTAAACGGTTTTTCTACGTCCCTTCCGGAAGATGTCCAGTATAAGGCATTGACGAAGATTCCAGGATTCGAAAAAGCAAAGATGTTCAGGCCAGGATACGCAATTGAATACGACTACTTTCCACCTACCCAGCTTGATCTCACGCTTGAAACGAAACTGATAAAGAATCTGTTTTTAGCAGGTCAAATTAATGGGACTACGGGTTATGAGGAAGCCGCAAGTCAAGGCTTCGTTGCAGGCATAAACGCACATCAGAAAATAAACGAAAAACATGAACTGATCATGAAAAGATCAGAATCATACATCGGTGTGTTAATAGACGACCTTGTAACAAAGGGTACAGAAGAGCCCTATCGCATGTTCACCTCCAGGGCTGAGCACCGATTGCTTCTCAGGCAAGATAATGCGGATATCCGGCTATCTCCTATTGCCCATGAATTGGGTTTAATAAGTGGCGAGAGACTGCAGAAAGTAAACCAAAAGATAAATGATTCTTCGGAGATCGTGAAGTTTATGAAAAACACTTCCGTAGCTCCCGGAGAGATTAACAGCTTTTTAGAAAGCTTGAATACTGCTCCTATCAGCCAGAATGTAAAAATGTTCCAATTGCTCACCAGGCCACAGGTTAATATTAACGATTTAAAAATCGCTAATGAAAAGCTTTCGAGCCTGCTGCAAAACTTTAGTCAGGAGACTATAGAGCAAGCTGAAATAAAAGTGAAGTATGAAAGCTACTTCGAAAAAGAAATGGAGATTGTGAACAAGATGAGCCGTATGGAAGATCAGGAAATCAATCCCGATTTTAATTACCATAATATGGTATCGTTATCCAAAGAAGCACGGGAAAAGCTCATGAGGATAAAACCAAGGACGCTAGGCCAGGCATCAAGGATTTCAGGAGTTTCGCCATCTGATATATCGGTTTTAATGGTGCATATGACCAAATAATAAATAACAAACTGATTTACAGTTAATTAAACATAAAATAAAACGGCTTTAATATATTTGATATACGACGATTTTTCAGAATCCGAGATATAATCTTCATCCAAAAGAGAAAACAGCTTAAAACGCATCTAAATGCTAAAATTTGACAACAACAATTATAAGTTAAATTTTTTAACCGTTTTTACGTTAATCTTACTAGCTGCGGGCTGCGCAAGCATCCAGCAGCCTACTGGCGGACCTAAAGACAAGGAACCACCTAAAGTATTAAAAGAGACGCCTGCAAATTTTACTCTTAACTTTAAAGCGAAAGAAATTAACATAGCTTTCAATGAATACTTTAAAATAAGTAATGAGTCGAAGGAATTCAGCATGTCACCTGCGCAGGACAGAAGTCCCTACTACAAAGTCAAAGGAAAAACACTAAACATAAAATTCCAGGACACGCTCGCCTCAAATACCACGTACACCATAAACTTTGGTAGAGGTCTTGTTGACTATAATGAAGGGAACGTACTTAAGAATTACATGTATGTTTTTTCCACCGGAAATAAAATAGACTCTTTGTCTATCAGTGGAACGGTTACTAACACTCTAACAAAGAAACCTGTTCTTGATGCCACAGTTTTTATCATCCCGGTGAACCAGGACACTATCTTCGGCAAAAGAAGAGCCAACTTATTTACCACAACTGATTCATCCGGAAATTTTAGTTTGAAATACCTCAGACCTGACACTTACCGTGTTTACGCGCTGAAAGAAGAGAGTGGTGATAGAATTTATAATTCTTCAAATGAAGAAATAGCATTTCTCGATGATTCAATCGTTTTAAGAAACAACATTACAGGCATCAAGCTGGCCCTGTTCAAAGAAGAACCTAAAGTCTTCAGAATCACAGATAGAAAAATAGAGAAAGACAGTCGCGTTACATATATTTTCAGCAAGAAATTAGAGCAGCCTTCAATCACCATATTACATCCGACCGAGCTCGATAAGGATAAAATAGTTGAATTTAGCCGTACTAAAGATACCGTCTCGCTATGGACTAAATCTATGGATTTCGACTCCATTAAAGTAGCTGTTATAGACAAAGGCACTCCACTGGATACAACTATTATAAGAAGAAATGCCAGGGATAAATATGACCGGGAAATAAAAATAGCTGATAACAATCCTTCAAACAAGATAAAGCCTGGAGGAGAATTAATACTCACCTTTTCTGCACCAGTAGGATCAATCGATCCCAGAAAAATTAGCTTGCTCCAGGACTCTGTTCCTGTAAGCGGACTTCGTATTATCAAAGACAGTCTTTCAACACGGAAATACCTTTTTAGATATCCCTGGAGAACGGAGCGGCAATATATCCTCAAGATCGATACCAATGCCATCGGAGGAAAATTCGGCGGTTACAATAAAGCCTATACAAAGCAATTTATCCTCGATGAAGTATTAAATTATGGTAATCTTTCTTTGTCGGTCGCGGTACCAGACACGGGCAAAAGCTATATAGTGCAGCTGCTTGACGATAAGGACAACATTATAAAAGAGACTCCTTTAAATAAAAGTCAAACAATCAATTACACAACTTATTCGCTTGGAAAATATCATTTCCGGGTAGTGTATGATGACAACAAAAACGGCAAATGGGATACCGGGGACGTGCGGGCGAAACGACAACCGGAACGAACCTGGAACAGCAATACGGAAATTACATTAAGAGCGAACTGGGATCTTGAAGAGAAACTGGCTATTCCTCCCCCGGTTCCGTAAACCACTTAGAGTACATTATATAATTCTGAGGGAGCTTCTTTAGCATTGCGCGTTGTTCTTCACTTATTGCCTTTATCTTACGGGCAGGCGTACCAGCATATATGTATCCTGACTCGCAGATGGTATTTTCAAGGACAACGGAACCTGCAGCTATAATACAAAACTCTTCTACAACGGCGTGATCCATAATAATGGACCCCATACCTACCAGCACATTGTTCTTCAGCGTACAACCGTGCACAAGAGCGTTGTGGCCAATAGATACGTCGTTGCCAATAATGGTAGGAGCCCTCTGGTACGTACAATGAATTACAACCCCGTCCTGTATATTAACGTTATCACCTATTTTAATATAATTAACATCTCCCCTGACTACAGCATTGAACCAAAGCGAGCAGCTATTACCCATTTCAACCTCGCCGACTACAGTAGCATTCTCAGCAATAAAGCAGTCCTGGCCAAAAATTGGAAATTTTCCCTTGACAGATAAAATAAGTGGCATATATTTACAAAATATTCATTCAACGCGGAAGTAGCTCAGTTGGTAGAGCATCAGCTTCCCAAGCTGAGGGTCGCGGGTTCGAATCCCGTTTTCCGCTCATTAAACAATTACAAAAATTCAATTTATTACTATACCGCAGATATCAATAACGATCTCTGCGGTACATTAAATATTCTTATAGCACCGTGTCTACCGGTGTTTCCTGATGAACTGGATAATCAGTAGTATAATGTAAACCCCGGCTTTCCTTTCTTTTCATCGCCGACTTAATAACTATATAAGCGCTCTGAATCACATTCCTTAACTCACAAAGCTTAACTGAAAGTTTGGTTTGTTTATAGAAATCTTCTGTTTCCTCGTAAAGAAGTCCTAACCTTCTCATTGCCCGTTCCAACCTAAAATCAGACCGTACGATCCCGACGTAATCGCTCATAATCTTCTGGGTTTCGCGAAGGTTATGCGTTACAAGTATATCTTCGTTCAGCAACTGGGTGTTCGTTTCATCCCACTCGGGAATTGTATCAGGAATAACATTATCTGTATATTCGGATACTACACTATTATATATACGATGAGCGAAAACTGTCGCTTCCAGCAGCGAATTGGATGCCAGTCGGTTAGCACCATGTAAACCCGTTGAAGAACATTCGCCACAAGCATATAATCTCTTTATAGACGATCTGCCGGACTCGTCTACTAATATACCCCCGCACATATAATGACAGGCAGGTGTTACAGGAATCATATCCTTTGTCATATCAATACCAATGCTTAAGCACTTTGCGTAGATATTGGGAAAATGATTTAATATATCCTCTTTACTGCGATGCCTTATATCAAGGTACACAAAATCGTCACCCGACTTCTTCATTTCTGAGTCAATAGCCCTGGCAACAATGTCGCGCGGGGCCAGCGATTTGCGTTCGTCGTAAAACTGCATAAATTCATTACCATTCCTGTCTTTCAACACCCCTCCGAAGCCTCTTACAGCCTCTGAAATCAGAAACGATGGGTATTCCCCTGGATTATACAAAGCAGTAGGGTGAAACTGAATGAATTCCATATTTCTAACTTTTCCCTTTGCTCTGTAAACCATAGCAATCCCGTCGCCGGTGGCGATAGTAGGATTAGTTGTATTAGAGTAAATATGGCCTGCACCCCCACTGGCCATTACCGTAACTTTCGATAAAATCCTCTCAACAACGCCTGACCGCGTATTTAATGCGTAAATACCGTAACAAGTTATATCATCCGATCGCCTGTCGACAAACGTGCCGCAATGGTGTTGTGTAATAAGTTCCACCGCGAAATAATGCGTAAGTATTTCGATGTTCGGATTTTTATGAACCTGTTCAAGAAGAGCCCTCTCTATTTCAAATCCAGTAATATCTTTATAATGCAGAACGCGGTGCTCAGAGTGGCCTCCTTCTTTCGCCAAATCATAAATACCCTGCTTCGTTTTATCGAAATTAGTACCATAATCAATAATCTCCTGAATACGGGCAGGACCCTCCTTCACCACTATTTCAACAACCTTCTTATTACATAGACCATCACCAGCTATAAGCGTGTCGTCGATATGCTTCTCAAAAGAGTCTTCTTTATCCACAACAACTGCCACCCCGCCCTGGGCATATTTAGTATTAGATTCGTCCTCATTAGATTTTGTAACTATCAGAACCTTACCGTGCTTTGCAGCTTTGAGAGCGAAACTAAGTCCGGCGATTCCTGAACCGACAACCAAGAAATCAACATATTTCATAGAAAACTAATTTGTAAAATGTAATCTTTTCCCGCCTATGTGGATAAACACGGTAAAGATGTTAATTTTGTGTAAAAACAAGTTCAATAATATATAACAACTATTCTGCTTTCAGAATTTTACGCAAATTAAGACGAATTTTAATAAAGTTATCATCATATAAACCATAGTTGTTAACTTTTACACAGATTATAAAAATCCACATCAAAAAATAAATAAGAAAAATTTGAAAAATATATCTGCTTATTCTACAGTATTTTGGATAGTTAACAATGTTAATAACATGTTGAAAGAAGGGGGAGAACAAAGTATTCCAAACTTTTGTTTGGCTTCTTCTTCACATAACTAACACCCTAATAAATCATAAGATATCTTATTTAAAAAGTAATTGTATTTTATTGTAATGTCGAGAATGGATACTTTTGAAGAGTTAAATGTGAAGGGTTTCATAGACGAACCCATTGATCCCAGTCTGGATCTTTTTGATGAGATTGAGAAATTAAAAAAGGAGAAAAATGCCGTTATACTTGCTCACTATTACCAGGAGCCCGATATTCAGGATATTGCAGACTATATTGGGGACAGTTTGGGTTTATCCCAGCAAGCAGCCAGGACTGACGCAGAAATTATCGTATTTGCAGGAGTTCATTTTATGGCCGAAACTGCGAAGATCCTTTCTCCATACAAGAAAGTTTTACTACCCGACTTAAAAGCGGGGTGTTCACTGTCTGACAGTTGTCCACCGCATCTTTTCTCGAAGTTTAAGGAGAATTATCCGGATCATATTGTAATAACCTACGTTAATTGTTCGGCAGAATTGAAAGCTTTAAGCGATATCGTTTGTACTTCATCTAATGCTGTTCAGATCGTTGATAGCCTTCCCAAAGATCAGAAGATCATATTTGGCCCTGACAGGAACCTTGGAAGGTACGTTTCAAAGATGACAGGAAGAGACATGGTGCTGTGGAACGGAGCTTGTATGGTTCATGAGATATTCTCTCTGCAACGAATCGTTAAATTGAAAGAAAGGCATCCGGAGGCTAAGTTTATAGCGCATCCTGAATGTGAAGAAGCTGTTTTAAAACTGGCTGATTATGCTGGTTCTACAACAGGTTTATTGAAATACACGCAGAAAAGTGATGCTAAGGAATTTATTGTTGCGACAGAAAGTGGCATTATCCACCAGATGGAAAAGGCTAATCCGGATAAGGTTTTTATTCCCGCACCGCCAAACAATACCTGCGCCTGCAATGATTGTCCACACATGAAAAGAAACACTTTAGAGAAGCTTTATCTCTGCATGAAGAATGAAATTCCTGAAGTGACGGTGCCAATGGATATCATAGAAAAAGCAAGGAAGCCGATAGAGAGAATGCTGGAAATTTCGGAGCGGCTGGGATTGTGAGACAGTATCAAGATAGTAGTATCAAGTATCAAGATAGAATTGAGATACAAGAAAAGATTTGAGATACTAGATTTGAGAATTGAGATGTGGATAGGTTGAAAATTGGAGGCTGCTGGTGATTCATTTTTTGACAGATAATAGAATTATACAGCTGATAGCTGATTGCTAAAAGCTGATTGCATCATAAAGCTAATAGCCAATTGCCAAAAGCCAATAGCTGTTAGCGTTAGCTAACAAATATGTTTGAGAATAAAGAAAGAACAGATATAAGTAATTTAGGTGAGTTTGGTTTGATTGATCACCTGACAAAGAATATAACCTTAACAAACCCTTCAACGTTAAAGGGGGCTGGCGATGATGCTGCAGTTCTGGATTTTGAGGGGAAAAAAGTGTTGATTTCAACAGATCTGTTGCTTGAAGGTATACATTTTGACCTGGCTTATACACCCTTAAAACATTTGGGTTATAAAGCCATCCAGGTGAACCTAAGCGATATTTATGCTATGAATGGTATGGCTACTCAGGTAACGGTATCGCTGGGCTTGTCGAGTAAATTTCCGCTGGAAGCCGTAGAGGAATTATATGAGGGAATGCTTATAGCCTGTAAGAAGTACAACGTTGATATTGCAGGGGGAGACACCAGTTCTTCCAAACAAGGCTTGGTAATAAGTGTAACGAGCATAGGTTATGCTGAAGAGCAGGAAATTTGTTACCGGAATACAGCAGAGGAAGGTGATTTAATATGCGTATCCGGCGACCTTGGCGGCGCCTATGTAGGACTTCAGTTATTAGAACGTGAAAAGAATATTTTTCTGGAGAATCCGCAGATACAGCCTGATCTGGAAGGAAAAGATTACATCGTTGAAAGACAACTGAAGCCTGAAGCGAGAAGAGATATTGTTTTGCTGCTTAAAAGTCTGGGCGTTAAACCAACGTCCATGATAGATGTGTCTGACGGCCTTTCTTCAGAGGTTATTCACATTTGTACCCAGTCTGAAAAAGGTTGTAATCTTTACGAAGAAAAAATACCTCTTGACCCTATGACTTATGAAACAGCCAGAGAATTTAACCTGGATCCTACGGTCTGTGCTTTAAGTGGAGGTGAAGACTATGAATTATTGTTTACTATTCGCCAGTCGGATTACGATAAAATAAAGAACGACCCCGATATTAGCATTATTGGTAATATAACAGAGAAAGCCGCCGGCATGAATATTATATCTAAATCCGGCATTGTTCATCCGTTAAAGGCACAGGGATGGAATTCGTTTAAGTAGTAAGTTATAAGTAGTAAGTTTTAAGTTACACGTTTTAAGTAGTAAGTTTTAAAGTACAAATATCTTTCTAACTCGATAATACTTAAAACTTACTACGTATTACTTAAAACTTACCTACTCATTGCTTATTTGCTTTGAAGTTTTCGCGCCAAGCTTTTTTAAGGCTTCTACACGGCCTATAAGATTTCCATTACCCGAAGAAAGTTTATTGAAGGCATCAGAATATGCATCTTTAGCTTTATCCAGGTTATCCCCTATTTTCTTCAGGTCATTGAGGAAGCCTGCAAACTTGTCATAGAGCGCTCCGGCGCGGGTAGCTATATCTATCGCATTTCGGGTTTGCTGTTCCTGCTTCCACACAGATGAAATAGTTTTAAGGGTAGCTAAAAGAGTAGAGGGCGTTACGATAACCACTCTTTTGTTCCAGGCGAATTCAAATAATTCTATATCGTGCTGAACCGCAATTGCAAAGGAAGATTCTATAGGAACGAAAAGTAAAACGAAGTCAGGTGAATTGATACTATACAAATCACAATAATTTTTACTGCACAGGTTCTTAATATGACTTCTGATTGAGTTAATATGGTCGTTCAGATATTGTATTCTCTCAATTTCTGTTTCGCAATTTACCAGTCTGTTATAAGCGATAAGAGATACTTTTGAGTCTATAACAAGATGCTTATTATCGGGTAAGGTGATAACAACATCTGGTTGAAGCCTGTTTCCGTTCTCGCCGGTGAAACTGCTCTGTTTAGTGTAGCTTTCATTCTGTATCAGGCCGGACGCTTCCAATATTCTATCGAGAACAACTTCCCCCCAGTTACCCTGTTTTTTACTATCGGCTTTCAGTGCTTTGGTAAGGTTATTTGCTTCGTCGCTGATTTGCTTATTCAATTCCATCAGCTTTGATATTTCCCCTTTTAAAATATTTCTTTCAGCAGCTTCCGTTTGATATACTTTATCGACCTTATTTTCAAAAGCTTTAATATTCTCTTTTAAGGGATGGAGCAGAAGATCAAGATTTGAGCGGTTAAGCTCCGTAAATTTTTGACTTTTTTCGTCCAGTATCCTGCCTGCCAATAGCTCAAAATCTTTATTCAGCTTTTCATGAAGCTTCTCAATTTCCTCTTTTTGTTCCTTTATTTTTTCATTTTGCACCTTCAGGTAGGTACGGCTGTTTTCGTATGAAAGGTTAATATCTGCTAAATTGTGTCGCTCTGTCTGTAGCTCTGTAAGCAATCTTTTCTGTTCCTGCTGTAACATTAAGATCATGCTCTCTTTTTCTGACTGAATATTACTGATCTTCTCCTCTGCTTTCGCAAGACTGATTTTCAGTTGTTCGTTTTCTCTTTTTATAAAATTGAGTTCCGACTGATAAGTGCGGCTTTTAATAGCAGTAACAGCTATAATAAATACTAAGAAAACGACTATGATGGTAATATATGTGACATCCATTACTAAATATTTTATCAAAAATAGGGAAAGATATCCGGAATGGAGATGACTTTCTGTAGTTCTTCCGCGAAAGTCTCTGAAAAAAGGGCGGTGTAATTTCGGGCAAATATGAAGAATTGTCAGTCTGTAATGTAACAGTTACAGCAATGTAAGTGTTATATGTAAAGATTTAGTGGTAATTTCATACCGGGAACACTTTTTGTTCGTTATTGATAAAATAAATATTTATACAACGATGGGATCATTAGGTTTAATATTAATTATAGTTGTTGCATTGATAAGTTTTATCGTGCAGGCCCGATTTAAAAACAAGTTCAGGAAATATTCTGAGACCCCATTACTTTCGGGGATGACCGGAAGGGATATAGCTGAAAAGATGCTTCACGATCACGGTATTTACGATGTGAATATCATTTCTGTTGAAGGATCTCTAACGGATCATTACAATCCACAGAACAGAACTGTTAATCTTAGTCCGGAAGTTTACAATGGAAGAAGTATTGCTGCTGCGGCCGTCGCGGCGCACGAGTGCGGACATGCGGTTCAGCATGCCAAAGCATACTCCTGGCTTCAGTTTCGTTCGGCTATGGTACCAGTAGTTAACATTGCTGCTAACCTTTTGCAGTGGGTTTTCATGCTAGGTATTATTATGGCCGCGTCCAGTATGGGATATAACCTGTTGCTTATTGCATTCGGAGCAATGCTTCTGATGACATTATTTAGCCTGGTAACGCTTCCGGTAGAGTTCGATGCAAGTAACCGCGCTTTAGCATGGTTACAAACTAACCGTGGCATTATGCAGACAAGTGTAGAACACGGTCAGGCCAAAAATGCTTTATGGTGGGCTGCTATGACTTATGTAGTTGCTGCTTTAGGTTCACTGGCCCAGCTGCTGTATATCGGTATGATGCTATTTGGGGGAAGAAGAGATTAAGTAACCGTTTAAAGAATATAAAAAGAAAGCCCTCAAATCGAGGGCTTTTCTTTTTATATTGAATTTGAAACTACTGAAGTATTACTTAAACCGGTATTTGAACAATCAATTCATTTTATAAGGCGCTACCAAACTCTTCATGATCTGCAAGGCGTCTCATGGCGTAAGAACCTCTCATACTTCCCATGTCTGTCTTAAGGTTACATCCCGACACATACTCATGTGATGAACCGGGTTCTATTACAGGTTGCAAACCCACCACTCCTTCTCCTTCTACTTCTCTGTGGGTGCCATTAGAGTCGAAAATATACCAGCGACGGCGCATTAACTGAACGCTGTATTCGGTAAGATTTTCAATGGTAATTTTATAGGCAAACATATAATGATCGTTTGCAGGATTTGAATATTCAGGTTGATAGATTGTTTCTACCGATATTTTTACACCTTCAGTAATTTGTGTTATCATGATCAAACTCTATTATTTAACGTGAGAAACTGTGGCAAAAATCACGCCATCTTATCTTTAAGGTACTGAAGTATAATGAATTTGATATCAGGACAACAAAAAAAGCTGTTCTATTGCAGTATTTCGGCTTCGTTATAGTTCCCCTTTATCTCTTCAAGCACTTCGAATATAGTTGCAACGTCTTCAAGCGAAACTAGTTTCATTCTGTACTCCTTGAAATTTGGAGTGCCTTTGAAATAATTAGAATAATGCCTCCTCATTTCAAATATGCCTGTTTTTTCTCCCTTCCAGGCGATAGATTTGGCAAGATGAGTTAAGCAGACTTCAACCCGTTCAGAAATTGTAGGACCGGGTAAGATTTCGCCTGTATTGAAGAAATGTTTTATTTCACGGAATATCCAGGGATAGCCAATAGCCGCACGACCTATCATTATTCCATCTGTTTCGTATTCAAGTCGCCAGTTGGCTGCTTTTTCTACAGAATCAACATCTCCGTTTCCGAATATGGGGATAGCGACACGCGGATTACGTTTGACATCACGAATCAGGCTCCAGTCGGCTTGTCCCTTATACATTTGAGATCTGGTACGGCCGTGAATAGTCAACGCTTTAATACCTACGTCCTGAAGTCGTTCGGCTACTTCATAAACATTTTTACTATTATCGTCCCAGCCAAGACGCGTTTTAACAGTAACAGGCAAATGAGTGGCGTCAACAACAGCTTTTGTCATTTTTCCCATCTTATCAACGTCCTTAAGTAAGCTGGCGCCGGCACCTTTACAAGCAACATTTTTTACGGGGCATCCATAATTAATGTCGATAAGATCAGGGCCTGCCTGAGAAGCTATTTCGGTAGCTTCACGCATAGACTCGATGTTACTCCCAAATATTTGTATCCCGATTGGACGTTCGTATTCAAAAATATCAAGCTTTTGCCTGCTTTTAGCGGCGTCGCGTATAAGTCCCTCAGATGAGATAAATTCGGTGTACATCAGATCCGCACCGTTTTGTTTACATACAAACCTGAACGGAGGATCACTCACGTCTTCCATTGGTGCCAGCAGCAGCGGGAACTCACCTAAATCAATATTTCCTATTTTTACCGGCATCACTTATGCTCAATACTTTATCTTTGCGAAGTTTAAACTGCAAAAGTACAAAAATATACAGCTATATGCCTCAGTACGGGTCAATCAAACGTCATCCTTTAACATCTCTGCTCTTGTTGCTGTTATTGTTTTTAACGTGCTATATAGTTTTTGCGTTTATATCTGTTTTTCTCAGTTCGTTGATTTATGGAAAAGATATCCTTGCTATTGCAGCAGGAGATGTTGATACTGGTATGCTTCGATTGATCCAGGGAGTCACATCGGCAGGTGCTTTTATTCTCCCCCCTCTCATTTTATCGTGGACAGAACGAAAATATGGGATTAACTATTTCGGAAATTACAGGAATGCCAGTATTCAGCTCATCCTTTTAACTGTAGTGATCATGTTCGTTTCGTCACCTTTTTTGGAGTGGACGATTCGTATAAACCAGAACATGCATCTTCCTGAATTTTTAAGCGGAATTGAAAATTGGATGAGAGAAAAGGAGGATCAGCTTGAAATTATGACAAAGCAGCTGCTGACGATGAACAGCATATCAGATTTTCTGATAAATCTGCTTATCATTGCACTGATTCCGGCTATCGGGGAAGAATTGGTTTTCAGAGGGGGCGTTCAGAATATTTTTAGCAGGTGGACGGGTAATTATCACCTGGGTATCTGGATTGCTGCTATTTTATTCAGCGCTATACACGTTCAGTTCTTTGGGTTTATACCGCGGATGCTGCTTGGAGCTTTATTCGGCTATCTTTTTGTCTGGAGCAGAAGCATCTGGATACCGGCACTCGCACATTTTATAAATAATGGAGCAGCAGTTACGGGAGCTTATTTTCTGCAAAGAAAGGGTAAGTCGCTGGAGGAACTGGATAAAATGAATGATGCCTCGCCCTATATGGTGGTGATAAGTATAGTTTTCGGTTCGCTTATTTTATGGACATTCTATAATTATCGTACTAAAACGAATTTAATTGAAGAGCAAAATGGATAGTGAATGGGTGAAAGTATATACGTCGCACGACTACTTTAAATCGGAAATTGTCCGCCAGGTTCTTACCGAGCATGACGTGGATGCGGTAGTACTAGATAAGCAGGGATTCCCTTATCGTATTGGTGAAGTTGA
>DALYUO010000035.1:0-6424 GCA_031981225.1 Pararcticibacter sp. | reverse complement strand
TACGTCCATCAGAATAATTTTAACAGGGCGATCGAAATTATTATTAGTTCGGAGTTATGAAAACAAGGGCCATTACTGGTTTTTTCTTTGTATTAGTTATGCTTTCGGCAGTACTGCTGGGCGAGATTACTTTTTCCATTTTCTTTTTAGTACTAAGTATTTTAAGTCTTAATGAATTCTATCAGCTAGTAAAAACAGATGAGATAAGGCCTGTCCGCGTCGGGGGTATTCTGCTTGGCTTAAGTGTTTTTATTCCTGTTATCCTTCATTTTGTATATGGCTATAACCTTCATTTCATATTAGTATCAGTGCCGGTTTCGGTGCTTATTTGTATCAGCGAGCTGTTCAGGAAGGAGAAGAAACCTTTTCATTCGATAGCTTATACTTTTTTTGGGGTCCTGATGGTAATAGTACCATTTAGTTTTTATACTGCTGCAGCTTTTAGCAACGGAGAGTACAGCTTTCATTATTCGCTGGGTTTTCTGCTGCTTTTATGGGCCAGTGATACCGGAGCTTACCTTTTTGGCATAAAATTGGGTAAGAATAAGCTTTTCGAACGCCATTCACCCAAGAAGACCTGGGAAGGATTTTTCGGGGGAATGATTACCAGCCTGACAGTTGCTTTTATTTTAAGCACACAGTTTACAGAACTATCGTCTCTGAACTGGGCTGTTATTTCTTTTCTGATTGTGGTGGGAGGAACTTTCGGCGACCTTTTTGAATCCATGCTGAAACGAAGTATGGATGTAAAGGATTCGGGATCGCTGTTACCCGGTCACGGGGGATTGCTCGACCGTTTCGACGGTTTGCTTTTGTCGGCTCCCCTGGTTTATGTTTATTTATATTTGATCTTTTCTGTTTAACATCTTAGAGAATGGGAGAAACTGAAAAACCTGCAGAAGAAGAAGTACCGGTTTATAAGGACCGTTCGCTTTTATATATGGGCATTGGATTAGGATTACTGATCCTGATAATGGGATATCTGACACTCTTTGTAGATGACCCATGGAAAATATTCAGAAAGGATGAAGTACCGGAAAAGGTTGTGGACGAGGGAAACTCATCTATTCTTAATAAGAGTGAGTCGATGAGTGATGATGAGGTAAGGGCCTCTCTGGTCAAGTTTATTGAAGCCTTCTACTATGATCAGCGTAAGGGGTATTTTGATCCGCCAAGCTATTTTGCGAAAATAACGGTCACTTTCTACAATTATCACAATCTTAATTACCAGCGTTTAAAAGATATATACTGGAAACGACTGGCTGATATGCATAATTTCAGTCGCAACTGGGTAGTATCTTCCCTGGATTTTGAAAGAAAAGATTCAAAAATTATCGCGACCTACTGGACGAAAGAATCCTATTTCAGGCCTTCTGTCAGGGAACAGTACTCGGCAGATATTAAATATGAAATGGTGATTGACGAGGATGGTAAGATTGAGTCTTTGCGCGATATAGAGCTGCGGAATGAGGTAGTGAACAAGGTTGAACCAGACACTATTTCACTGGAAGCTGAACTTGTTACTCCCTCGCTGCCGGATGAAAATCAAGGTCCTGATTCGAAGGTTTATGATATGAACCTTGTTGAAAAAGCTCCTGAGTTTAACGGAGGCCAGCGCGAATTGAATAAATACATTTCCAATAATATTAAGTACCCGGCGGCAGCGCGGCAAAATAACATCCAGGGAAAAGTTTACCTGTCATTTATCGTTGAGAAAGATGGATCTATAAACGATATTAAGGTAAAGCAGGGGATCGGCAGCGGATGTGATGAAGAAGCTATCCGGGTTTTAAGAAGTTCTCCGAAGTGGAAACCCGGGATGATTAAAGGAAGTCCGGTTAGAACGTACTGTATTCTGCCGGTAACTTTTCAACTGGAATGATTTTCAGTATCAAGATGCTAGTATCAGGTATCAAGACGAGCGTTTGAAATAAGGCTGTTACATATTCAACGCTCAATTATTATTGGTTTATATCTAATCAATATCCTATATTAATAACAGCGTCTTGATACTTGATACTAATATCTTGATACTACGTTCACACTCCATAATACATCTGTTCCAGGACCTCTATTGCGTCGTTCAGGTCTTTGACGTTCTCTACAGCAATTCTTAAGGTTTTCTTTACTTCTTTGAGGTTACAGCGGCGTTCGTTCGCTTTTACGAACTGAAGGACATTACCGAACTGACTGCCCTCGAAGTAAGGCGATTGCTGGTCGGATACGAAATATCCTTTAAGAGTATGCTTTTTGAAAGATACTTTCTCAAAGCCGATTTCCTTACCGAGCCATTGCAGCTTTAAAGTATTTAACAGCTCCCTCACCTGCTTCGGTACGGGACCGAAACGATCTGCAAGATTTTGGGCGAACGCTTCAAGCTGTTCTTCGTTTTCGAGCTTGGAAATTTCTGTATAGAGGTTATACCGTTCTGTAATGTTCGTTACATAGCTGTCTGGTATCAATACTTCCAGATCGGTATCTATCTGCGTGAAAGAAATAACAGGACGGGGCTTTTCGTCCTTGAAGAGATCCTTAAACTCATCATCCTTCAGCTCCTGGATGGCTTCGTCAAGGATCTTGTGATACATTTCGAAACCGATCTCGGCGATAAAACCGCTCTGCTCTGCACCGAGGAGATTTCCGCTTCCCCTGATGTCCAAGTCGCGCATGGCGATATTGAAACCGCTTCCAAGGTCAGAGAATTCTTCAACTGCACTCAGGCGTTTTCTTGCTTCGGGCGTTAAGGTTGAAAGCGGAGGACTTAGCAGGTAGCAGAAAGCCTTTTTGTTGGAGCGGCCAACCCTGCCACGCATCTGGTGTAGGTCGCTTAGTCCAAACATGTGGGCATGATTAATGAGGATAGTATTGGCATTTGGGATATCCAAACCGGCCTCAATAATGGTGGTGGCTACCAGCACATCGTACTCACCGTTTATAAATTTTAGCATTACGTCCTCCAGCTGGTCTCCTTCCAACTGTCCGTGAGCTATGCCGATATGTGCTTTAGGAACAAGTTTTTTAATAAGTCCGCCTAATTGCGGAAGATCCTGAACACGGTTGTGAATAAAAAATACCTGTCCACCACGGTCGACTTCGAACTCGACTGCCTCCTTGATGAGTTTCTCGTTAAAGACATGAAGTTCAGTAACTACCGGTTGCCTGTTTGGCGGAGGGGTAGCTATAATAGAAAGGTCCCTCGCTCCCATCAGCGAAAAATGAAGCGTGCGTGGTATAGGCGTTGCCGTCAATGTCAGCGAATCCACATTGGCCCGCAGCTGCTTCAGTTTTTCCTTCACTCCTACCCCAAATTTCTGCTCCTCATCGATTATAAGAAGGCCGAGATCTTTGAACTTTACGTCCTTACTTACGAGGCGGTGTGTACCGATAATAATATCAACCTTTCCTTCCTGAAGATTGTTCAGGGTATCCTTAATTTGTTTGTTAGACTTAAACCGGTTTACATAGTCTATGTTGCATGGAAAATCCTGCAACCGCGATTTAAACGTTTTATAATGCTGTAGAGCAAGAATTGTAGTGGGAACAAGCACTGCCACCTGTTTGCTGTCGGCCACAGCCTTAAAAGCTGCTCTCACGGCAATTTCGGTTTTTCCAAAGCCTACATCGCCGCATACCAGGCGGTCCATAGGATGGGGCGACTCCATATCTTTCTTTACGTCGGCCGTGGCCTTCTCCTGATCGGGAGTATCTTCATAAATAAAAGATGCTTCGAGCTCGGTCTGGAGATAAGTATCGGGAAGGAATGCCGTTCCGTTCTGTGCTTTACGCAAGGCGTAAATCTTAATCAGGTCCCGGGCGATGTCCTTTACTTTTTTTTTTGTAGTTTTCTTCAGCTTCTCCCAGGTATCGGTCCCTAACTTATTCATCCTGGGAACCATTCCTTCTTTACCTGAATATTTAGAAATGCGGTTTAAGGAGTTAATGTTCACATAAAGAAGGTCATTGTCGGCGTAGATCAGGCGGATCATTTCCTGGGTTTTGCCATTCACCTCCACTTTTTCAAGTCCGGCGTATTTGCCGATTCCATGATCGATATGAGTAATATAGTCGCCCGGCTTTAGCTCTCTGAGTTCTTTCAGGGTAATAGCCTGCGAGCGGGCATAACCTTTTTTGAGTTTGTATTTGTAATAACGATCGAATATCTGGTGATCGGTATAACAGGCGATCTTTAGGCTATGGTCCAGAAATCCCTCGCGCAGGGAGATATTAACCGGGGTAAATTTTACCGTTTTATCGATATCGGCGAAAATAGTATATAAGCGTTCTACCTGTTTGGCCGAATCAGTAAAGATGAAGTTGCTTACTTTCTCTGATTCATTCTGATGGATGTTATGAATCAGGAGATTGAAATCTTTGTTAAAAGACGGCTGCGGCTTGGTTTCAAATTCAATAACCTCTGTAGGCTGATAAAAAAACTGCTTGCCAAATTCGGTTACCGGGAAATCTTTAAGTTGATCCGCCAGCAGCTTCTCATCTGTAAAGTTGAATTTAGGATCTATCCAATCAGGGTTTTTGTTTTTATCTGCTGCCGATAGCGCTTTCCACAACTCTACCGCTTTTTTGTATCCGGTGCTGAGGATATCAAGAGTGAACTGCACATCTTTAAACCAGATGGAGGTATCGGCATCTATATACTCCAGCAAGGAGATATTATGATCGGTAAGAAATTTCGATTGTACATTAGGAACAATCGTAATACTTTTTACCTGCTCCTGCGAGAGCTGATCTTCGATTTGAAAAGTACGGATACTTTCAATGAAATCCCCAAAGAATTCTACGCGGTACGGAAGGTCGTGCGAAAAAGAGAAAATATCGACAATACCGCCGCGGATAGAAAACTGCCCTGGTTCATAAACGAAGTCTACCCTGTCAAAATCGTACTCTATTAAGAATTCATTTATAAAATCAATGCTCAGCTTATTGCCGGTGGCAATTTCGAGCGTGTTTTTCTCAAGAGAAATCCGGTTAATAACCCTTTCTGCAAGCGCTTCGGGATAGGTAACTATCAGCTTTCCGAATTCTGTGGCGTGAATGAGCTCATTTAATACTTCTGCCCTCTGTAAAACATTCACGCTATCCGGTTGGGTAAAGTCGAATGGTTTACGGTAAGAGGAAGGGAAGAGTAATATTTCTTTGTCAAAAAGGTTTTCAAGGTCGCTTTGAAAATAGGCTGCTTCTTCGCGGTCGGGCATTACAAACACCATGTTGCGGTGCTGCAAAAAGTAAAAGGCAGTGGCAACCATTGCATCGCTGGATCCGATGAGCCCTTTTAAATGTATCCGCGGATTCTTGCCTGAATTCAAAACCCCTGCAAGCTTTTCTATCCTGGAATCTTTTTTATACAGATCTAATATTTCCCGTACGTTCACTTTCTAAAATCAGCCGCAAATATAAATTTTTTGCTGTCAGCTATTGTCTATGTGCCGCAGCTTAATTTTAACGATGGTAAAGCCCCGTCTATTATAGAATACTGCATCTCAGTTTTTTGTTTATGTTTAAATAACCGAACCATCCGGTGCAATATCTTTTATACTGTTCATCATAAAACAGAAAAGAGTTTAATATTGCCGCCGGCAATAACGGCCCATTTAACTTAAATATAAGAAAATTTCATCGTTTAAGGAACAAATCGCAGCTTACAGATGTTAAAAGCACATTACATTTAGACCTTTTAAATATGAAAAATGCTATTAAATATGGGGCAGTTATAGGGATATTAAGCGGTATATGGATACTGATCCTGCATCTTGCCGGGGCATACGAAAATGCTTATCCGGAGTCTGATGGGTTTTCGTGGCTGGAATATTTGTCCATTATTATACCTCTTGTCGGGCTCTATTTTGGAATTAAAAGTTTTCGGGATAATTACAATGGCGGCAGAATGGAGTTTTTTGAAGGTATTTTCGAGGGGTTTAAGATTATGGTGGTAGGTGGAATTATCGCCGCATTCTTTGCTACTGTTTATATTCAATATGTGGCTCAGTCGCTGAAGATGGATGTTATGGGACGTATTGGCGGTGCAGGTGTTGTAGGTGTTTTATTTACTTTGGCGATTTCGTTACTTTTGATGAATAAACAAAGGAATCTGTAGTTGAAACCTGTAAATTATTTATTTGAGTTATCTGTATGGGTTTTTGCTCTTATTGCACTTGCTTTTGTAAACCCCGCCAGCCATCATTATACATTATGTCCGTTAGCTCACCTGGGTTTTAGCTGGTGCCCCGGCTGCGGGTTAGGTCGTTCTATAGCCTGCATTCTTCACGGCAACTTCAGGCTTTCTTTTGAGTATCATTGGTTTGGGGTTCCGGCCATTCTATTTTTATTGCACAGGATTTGGCAATTGTCTAAAAAATGGATCAAGCAAAAAAGTTGGGGAGGAATAGTTAAGAATCATAATTTTGCAGGC
>DALYUO010000034.1:28346-28598 GCA_031981225.1 Pararcticibacter sp. | reverse complement strand
CCTGTGTATATCCTGACCAACAATAAAAGAGCCACCATTGTCCGACCAAAAGCCCGCCAGCTCAGCAGAAATGTCTATATTCAGCAAATCGCCTTCCTTGATAATTCTCTTGTCAGAAGGTATGCCATGACACACCTCATTATTGATGCTGATACAGGTATAGCCGGGAAACTTGTAAGTTAAGTAAGGAGCAGATTTTGCACCATATTTTCCGAGTAACTGGCCACCGTAGTTATCCAACTCCTTAGTACT
>DALYUO010000034.1:21460-28336 GCA_031981225.1 Pararcticibacter sp. | reverse complement strand
TAACCTCTTTCAGTCCCGCAAGGTCGGTTTCATTCGCTATTATCATAAATCGTACTTGTTCGTCGAAATTAGTAGATAAGTGACTGTCCCCGATAGTATAACTTAGACATTTAATGCTTTCAGGCCGGAAATTGAATATCTTTGCAAAGATGCCCATCAACTTTTTTAAACATCTGGCCGTTCAAAATGCTGATCATATCGCCCGGATCACTCCTCCTGAGCATTTTAAGGAGATTGTGGAAGGCTTTTATGTATTTAAGGCAGGTTATAACGAAGGAAGAGAGCTGTTTTTTAACGACGGCTGCCCTGTGATAGCTCTTATGCAAAACAGGAACGAGAACGTCAACGTAAGCATCAATGGGCATATGAAAAGTGTAGGCAATGCATGGGTTTGTGGCGGTGTGCTAAGGAATACTTATTGCGATTCCGAACGCGATTTCCAGGATTGCTTCGTTATTCGCTTCTACGCTGTGACTTTCTTCAAATTATTCGGCATTAATGAAGATTATTTTCAGCAGCAACAAGTCTTCAGTTTTTCCGACATAGCCGGAGATGGGTTTGAAAAGTTCGAAGAAGCTTATTATCATCATTCCTCTATTGAAGAACGAGTGAAAGTAATCGGGAGCTTCCTTCAAGACAAGCTAAATACCTATTCTTATCCGAAGCTACTACTCGATATACAAGATTATATTGATAAACGGGGTACCCTTACGGTTAAGGATATTATGGACAGCTATTCGGTTCGCTTGAATTATAAATGGCTGGAAAGAAACTTTAAAAAACACCTCGGCATATCGCCCCAAAACTACCTCTTGGTAAGACGTTTTCTAAACGCTTATATTGATTTGGATTCTCTAACCTCTAAAGACCTTTTACAAATCGCTCTTGATAATGGTTATTATGACGACAACCATTTTATAAAGGACTTCCGTCGATTCTCCGGGGTGCCGCCAAAAACTTATTTCAGCATCAAAAAGGAGCTTGAGAAATAGGTAAGGAAATTACCCGGTGTAAAAACCTATTTGTTACGAACAGAAAATGCGATTAAAATAATCGCATTTAAGTGCTCCCGAAGGGATTCGAACCCCCATCATCAGAACCGGAATCTGACATTCTATCCATTGAACTACGGAAGCATGCATCAACGAATGATGCCGCAAATATATATAATCCGCCTTTATGCGGCAAGCGACTTAAACATTAAATCTGAAGTGCATGATGTCGCCGTCTTCGACAACGTACGTTTTGCCCTCCACGCTTAACTTGCCAGCCTCTTTACAGGCGGCTTCCGATCCAAGCTTAATGAAGTCGTCGTATTTAATAACCTCGGCTCTGATAAAACCCTTCTCAAAATCGCTATGGATAACCCCTGCCGCTTGCGGTGCAGTAAAGCCCTGTGTAATCGTCCATGCTCTTACTTCCTGAACTCCGGCCGTAAAGTAAGTAGCCAGGTTAAGTAGTTTGTAGGCAGCTCGTATAAGCCGGCTCACACCCGACTCTTCCAATCCAAGGTCATTCAGGAACATCTCCCGCTCCTCATAACTTTCAAGCTCGGCAATCTCCGATTCTATCTTTGCCGAAATAACCAGCACTTCAGCATTTTCTTCTTTCACGGCTTCTTTCACCTGGTCCACATATGCATTACCATTGGTAACCGATCCTTCATCTACGTTGCAGACATACATCACAGGTTTAGATGTGAGCAGGAATAGATCTGCGATATATTCTTTATCTTCCTCAGAAATAGGTGCTGTTCGTACCGATTTACCCGATTCGAGGTGGTTCTTTATAACGGTGCAAACCTCATAGGCTTTTTTAGCATCCTTATCACCACCAGTTTTAGCCATTTTTTCTACCTTCTGGATCTTTTTAGAAACGGTTTCCAGGTCTTTTAGCTGTAGCTCGGTATCGATAATTTCCTTGTCACGTATCGGATCGACAGAGCCGTCGACATGCACAACATTTCCGTCATCAAAGCAGCGCAATACATGGATTATCGCGTTGGTGGCCCGGATATTGCCCAAAAACTGATTTCCGAGACCTTCGCCTTTGCTCGCTCCTTTTACCAGCCCCGCTATATCAACAATCTCTATCGTGTTCGGAACTATTCTGTTAGGGTTAACGAGTTCCGCTAATTTAGTGAGACGTTCATCCGGAACGGTGATCACCCCAATGTTCGGTTCTATGGTACAGAACGGGAAGTTCGCTGCCTGAGCCTTCGCATTTGATAAACAATTAAAGAGAGTTGATTTTCCAACGTTGGGTAAACCAACGATTCCGCATTGTAAAGCCATTTATAGTTATGAGATATTAGTTATGAGATATTAGCCTTGATTCTTATGTCTTGATTCTTGTGTCTTTTTTAACTGAAGCGGTATCCAATAAGTTTATATATCAGTTTCGCCAGCGTGTATTCCGATAATATGTTTCCTTCAACGGGGGCGCATTCTACAACGTCGAAGCCTACTACGTTTCTTTCCTTGCAAACCATCTTAAGCAATTCGAGTGTTTCGCCCCATAAAAGTCCGTTTGGCTCCGCTGTGCCAACTGCCGGCACAATGGAAGGGTCGAACCCATCGGCGTCAATCGTGATATACACGTCGTTGCTCATAGGCGCTATCAGTTCCTCCATCCACAAGGGATTTTGCCTTATCTGATGAGCGTAAAACGTGTGAATGTTATCAGCTTTTTTAATCAGGTCGGCTTCCTCCCGCGACTGCGCCCTGATGCCGGCCTGACAAATGGTCAAGCCCATTTCATGGATGCGCGCCATAACAGAAGCATGCGAATAAATATTATCATGATAACTGTGTCTGAGATCAGAATGCGCGTCGATCTGGAGAACGGTCAGGTTACGGTACTTTTTTGCAAAAGCTTTAACAATTCCGTAAGTGACAGTATGTTCTGCTCCAAGTGATACCACAAATTTATTGTCCCTGAGAAGCTCTGCTGTTTCCTCTGCGATGAGATTCACCGCATCTGCATTAACCTTACCGGTAAAGTCAACAGGCGCCAGAGTTCCTATCCCCATTTTATCTGCAATGTCGCCGTCGGTTTCTTCGTCGTATGTCTCAACAAATTCCGATGCTTTGATTATTGCTGCAGGACCCTTCGACGAGCCGGGAAGGTAAGATGACGTGTACTCATAAGGAAGCTGCTGAATAATGACACTGCAATTCGCATAATCGCGGTGAGACTTATCTGTCAATCCTAAAAAGTTATTATGATCTAACGCCTTCATGAGAAAAATAAAAGGCCAAAGATAAGAAATATGTAATTGCGGCTGCCTTATAAAAAAGAAAACCATTCCGGTAGGCCAGAATGGTTATTGTCCGTTAAATGTACGGCTATATTTCGAACGAAAAATCATCTCCAGCTTTTGCCGGCTCTGCATGACTTTCCGAAAATTCATATCTTTTCTCTACAACATCCTGATTCGCTTTGATGTACTCCACGGTTTCCTTCAGCCCCTCAGAAAATTTTTCAAAATCCTCCTTGTACAAGAAAATCTTATGCTTCACGAAAACGCCGTCCTCTAAACGTTTCTTGCTCTCTGTTACCGTGATGTAATAGTCATTTGAACGTGTTGCCTTTACATCAAAAAAATAGGTACGCTTTCCGGCTCTTACTTTTTTTGAAAAAACCTCTTCTCTCTCTTTGTTTTCAAAATCTCCCATGTTATAGTTAAAGTTTGGTTGCGGTAAATATAATGGAATAATTTTTAATCTTCAAAATACATTTTTTAGTGTTGCAACACTAAATTAACCTAAAGGTTCCTGCTCTTCAAGTAGTTGTTTTTCATATAGGTTCAGATAAACGCCCCTTTCGGCCATTAGTTGCTGGTGACTTCCCTGTTCTGCGATTTTTCCGTCCTCTAAAACAAGTATTTTGTCGGCATTTTTTATAGTGGAAACACGATGAGCGATGATTATACTGGTTTTTTTACTCATATTTTTTCCGAGTCGTGATAAAATCTCTTCCTCAGTTTTAGTATCAACTGCCGAAAGACAATCATCAAGTATCAGGATTTGTGGTTTTTTTATCAACGCGCGCGCGATGGAAATACGTTGTTTCTGTCCGCCCGAAAGGGTGATTCCACGTTCTCCCACCAGCGTATCAAATCCCTGTTCAAACTGGATAATGTTATCATAAACCGCTGCTTCCTTCGCTGCTTGTTCTACTTCCTCTTTATCGGTTCTGTTGCGGCCAAAGGCGATGTTATTAGAGATGGTATCAGAAAATAGAAACACTTCCTGGGGAACGAAGCCTATCTGGCTTCTGTATTGCCGGATATCAAGTTGTTTTATCGGTTTGCCGTCTACGAGTATGTTTCCGGATGTAACATCATACATCCTCAGCAACAGGTTGGCTATAGTCGACTTCCCCGACCCTGTTCTTCCAATGATAGCGAGGAATTCGCCTGGTTTAACTTCAAAAGAAACATTGTCGAGTGCCTTTATTCCGGTATCGGGATATACGAAACTGACATTTTCAAACTTTATATGGCCTTTCAGGTCAAGTTTTGAAGATTCGGTCGACACGATCTCCGGAGAAGTGTTTAGAAATTCGTTGATCCTTTTTTGGGAAGCAGCTGCTCTCTGAACAAGAGAAGTTACCCATCCGAGTGACATCACCGGAAACATTAGCTGGTTAACGTATACTATAAATTCGGCAATATTACCGGAGGTGATGGTGCCGTTCATTACTTCAATACCACCTATATAGATCGTAATAATTGTACTCAGCCCGATCAGTAGAAGCATTGATGGATAAAAAAGCGCTTGTACCTGCACCAGGTCAAGTGACGTTTTTTTATACTCTTCGCTTTCGCCTGCGAATTTGTTTCTTATTTCATCCTCGCGTCCATAAGCTTTAATTACCCTGATCCCCGAAAATGTTTCCTGTACGAAACCCGACAACCTGGATAGCTGCTGCTGTATCCGTTCGCTCCGCAGGTTGATCTTGTTGTGAACTTTATAGATCGTTAATGCAAGTATCGGTAAGGGGAGGATGCTGTAAAGCGCGAGCTTCAGGTTAACATTGATCATGAGCACGATGACCAGGATAAAAAGCACCACAGTATTGATAGCGTACATGATCGCCGGACCAACGTACATCCTTACCCTGCTTACATCTTCAGTAGCGCGGTTCATCAGATCGCCGGTATTATTCCTGCGATAAAAGCTCATCGACAGGTCCTGATAATGCTGATATATTTCGTTTTTGAGGTCGTACTCTATATGCCTCGACATCAGGATGATAGTTTGACGCATAAAGAACAGGAAGATCCCGCGCAGCAAAGCCAGCAATAGTACTGTGCCTCCGAACAGCAACAGGCTGTATCCGAAGATCTGATAGATGAGTTCTTGTCTGTTAAAACCGTTGAAAAGACGGTATACACTGATATTTTCGGTAACCAGATCGAAAGCAATACGAACTACCTGGGCCGGTAAAACCCCGAAAATATTCGAAATGATCACGAAAATAATACCGGGCACAAGTCGCCATCGGTATTTGTAGAAGAATTTATTCAGATATGCAAGATCTTTCATTCCAGTGGAGGCAAAAGTAAGGATTTTAGAAAAGAATTAGTTAAACTGCCTTCGGACGGCGGCTTTTTGATCCCCCGCTGACGATGGAGCGTATTGATTGGGCTGAGAAAAATATGACAGTCGTTCTACCCTTGTTCAGGAAAGGTTCGGGATGAAAGCACAGTGAGTGCAGGGTGAGAGCACGGTGAGTGCACGTTTTTCCGGTAAAAGGTGCACTCACCGTGCACTCACTGTGCTCTCACCGTGCACTCACTCCGAAGTATTCTCCTCTTTTGTAAGAGCAGGGCTCATACAAATCTACGTCTTTTTCTTATTCCTTACCTAACCTAGTGGACTGGATAAAACCCCCTGCCTGCGAGGGAAGGACTGCATTATCAGGAAATGCAGGTGGCTGGTTCATTTGAAGCTATTTCCCGGAAAATACCTGATGCGACCTGCATTTGTTAAAAAATTAGTATTTTTGCAGTCAAATTCCGTCCGCTAAGTATGTCTTTAAAGTCTTTTGAAGAAAATTCCGTATTCAATCAGTTAAGTAAGTGTTCTCATCGAAATGTGGTCTTTTGCAGTGATGAGGATACCGGACTGCAAGCCATTATTGCTATTCACGATATCACACTTGGGCCGGCTTTAGGCGGGACAAGGATGTGGGCATATAAAACCGAGGCGGATGCGCTTCAGGATGTATTGCGATTGTCGAGAACGATGACCTATAAAGCCGCTATCAGCGGGCTTAATCTGGGAGGCGGGAGCGCTGTTATCATTGGAGATAACAGAACAGACAAGTCGGAAGCTTTGATGCGTCGGTTTGGCCAGTTTATCAGGAATCTCAATGGTTCATTTATCACGGCCGAGGATCTGGGTACTAATCCGCGCGACATGGAATATATCCGTATGGAAACACAGTATGTTACCGGCGTACCCGAGTCAATGGGCGGTAGCGGCGATCCTTCACCTATAGCAGCTAAAGGTGTGCTCATGGGCATCAAAGCCTGCATCAAGGAGCAATATGGCAACGACAGTCTTGCCGGTCGTTCTGTGGCAGTACAGGGCATCGGACAGGTGGGCGAGAACCTGGTATATCTCTTAAGGGAAGAAAATGCGAAGGTTTACGTCAGCGATATTAATGAAGACCGCCTGGTACAGGTAGCGAGGAAATATGGGGCAGAGGCCGTTTCGAATAATAATATACTCGACCTTGAGTTTGATGTTTACTCACCATGTGCTCTTGGTGGAACAATAAATTCAGAAACTATCCCCCGGATGAAGTGCTCCATTATCGCCGGGTCGGCTAATAATCAGCTCGCCGATGAAGAGCTTCACGGGA
>DALYUO010000034.1:16136-21450 GCA_031981225.1 Pararcticibacter sp. | reverse complement strand
TTACGCACCTGATTATCTTATCAATGCGGGAGGGATGATCAATTGCTATTCTGAATTATCAGGGTACAGCCGGAAGAGAACCATGCAGCTTGCTGAAAACATTTATTCAGCTACCAGAAAAGTACTGAAGAAATCAAAAGAAGAGAATATTCCTGCAAATAAAGCGGCAGATATTATTGCCGAAAAGCGGATCGCCGATATACGTAAGATTAAAGCATCATATTAATAATTTTTTTACACCAATCGTTCTTATAACATGTTAAACAGAAGGCATCTGAGGGTAAAAGTGTTGCAGGCATTGTATGCCTACCATTTATCAGAAAACAAAGTGGTAAAGGTATTAGAGAAAAGGCTTCTCGAAAGCGTTGATGAAGTTTATGAAATGTATATCTGGCTTCTTGCTTTACTTGTTGAAGTATCAGACTATGCAATGATTGATGCCGATGAACGGGCCAATAAATACCTCCCAACAGAAAATGATCTTAATGCGAATGTTAAATTACAATCAAATAAGTTCATTAACCTTTTGAAAGAACATAGCGACTATCAAAGTCTTCTGAAGAAATATAAAGTGTCATGGAGCTTTGATCCCGAAGTTGTTAAAACGATATTTAATATCTTAAAAGAATCCGAACAATATCAAACCTATCTGAATAATTCCGATTCTTCTCTGCGTTCAGAGAAGGAAATAGTTAAATATATCTATAAAAAGATCATCAAGGTTACTCCTTCGGTCGAACAGGTGTTTGAAGAGAAATTCATTAACTGGCCTGTAGATAAGGAAGTGCTGGAAGCAATGCTCGCCAAAACATTCAGCAATTTTCAAAGTGAAAGCCCTGCCGAAAATAAACTCGCCCAGATAAGCCCTGCCTGGCACGAAGACCGCGAATTTATCCTTGATCTTTTGGGACGTACCATTTCTTTTGATGAGGAGTACCAGCAGTATATTTCGGATAAAACAAAGAACTGGGATGCCGAACGTATTGCTATTATTGACGTATTGCTCATGAAAATGGCAATTACAGAATTAGTACATTTTCCGTCAATACCTGTAAAGGTTACCATGAACGAGTATATTGAAATAGCAAAAGAATTCAGTACTCCTAAAAGTAATTTGTTTATTAATGGTATTTTAGACAAAATTTTAGCCGACCTTAAGCAAGACGGCAAAATCCGTAAAACTGGAAGAGGTTTAATTGAATAATAATATGAAAATTGTTTTTATCGCAATACTAGCGGGGATAGCAGTTAGTATTACATCGTGTAAAAATAAAGGTACCACGAATGGCAGTGCCCCTCAGACAGAAGCAGCGGGAAATTCGGCCGACGCATCCAGATTGCCTGTTATTGATTTCGAAGAGGATACCTACGACTTTGGTAAGATCAAAGAAGGCGAAAAGGTGTCTTATGATTTTAAATTTACCAATACCGGTAAAAGCCCGCTGATTATCTCCAATGCATCGACAAGTTGTGGTTGTACCGTGCCCGATTACCCCCATCAGCCCATAGCTCCGGGAGAAAGTGGCGTTATAAAAGTTGTATTTAACAGTTCTGGTAAAAACGGGCAGCAACATAAAGCTGTAACGCTTACAACAAACGCCTCTCCTTCTACCACCGAGATCTTCCTTGTTGGTGAAGTTCAGAGCGCTACTAAATAGTTTTAATCACTAAAAATTAATTATATGAATCCAGGAATGCAGCAAATGATAATGTTTGGACTAATCATAGTAGTATTTTACTTCTTTATGATCCGTCCTCAGATGAAGAAAGCGAAAGATCAGAAAAAGTATATTGAGGAATTGAAACGTGGCGATAAGGTAATTACTACTGCTGGTATTCACGGTAAGATCGTTGATATTACAGACACTACTTTTTTAATTGAAGTAGAAAGCGGAACCAAGATACGTTTTGATAAATCAGCTATTTCGCTTGAAGCATCAAAAGCGCTGAATGCTACGAAAGCTTAGTTAGTAGGGTAGTATCAAGTATCAAGATACTAGTAGCAAGACACATGTATTCAAATACGGGCATCTCAAGATGGCCTTGAAGACGAGTTTATTGCAACTGCATCCTATCTTGATACTTGATACTAATATCCTGATACCTGATACCAGTATCCTGATACTGCTATCTTATTCAAATTCTATATTGGTATGGCCCTGATAACGCTTAACCGTATTGAGAGACGCAGAATGACAGTTTTTTTAAGCTGTTTAGTTGCAGCTGTCCTGATATGGTTGGTGATAGCGCTCTCGGGGAGGTATAAGTATACGGCCGATACCAAAATAAACTACACGGATCCTCCGGAAAGTAAGGCATTTCATCCTTTGCAGGATGATAGTGTAGCACTTGAGATCGAAGGGACAGGCTGGCAACTTCTTTTTTCCCGGCTTCGGCTTAACCCACAGTCCGTAAACGTAAGCCTGCGAAGTCTAAACTCCAGGAATTATATTGTATTTTCTAGTCAGTTGAATGATTTAAATAATCAGTTCGAGTCTAGTCAAAGAGTGATATCTGTATCTCCTGATACGCTGTTCTTCGATTTTTCCAGGAGGACGGGAAAGAGGGTTCCTGTTAAACTGGAATATAATCTCACGTTCAAAAAGAACTACGGCATTTCTGGCCCGCCAAAACTCAATCCTTCGTATGTTACAGTAAATGGCGCTGCAGAGGACCTTAGAAAGATCACCTATTGGCCTACGACAACTTTAAATCTTCAGAATGTTAGCACAGATTTGTCTGTGAAAGTTGGGTTTGCCCCAGCAAAGACGAACAATATTGATATCTATCCGCAGTCTGTAAAAACGGAGATCCCTGTCGACCGGTTTACCGAGAAGGTTATAGAGGTGCCGTTGAAAGTGCTTAACGGAAAAGGGAGAGATGTGAAGTTATTGCCCGAGAAGGTGAAAATTACCATTCTTACTGCTTTAAGCAACTATCCTTTAATAGACCGCGACTCCCTGGTAGCGACAGTCGATCTGGCCGGATGGTCAGAAAAAGGATATATCCAGTTGCCTGTTGTTTTAAGAAAGTTTCCGAAGTTTTGCACTCATGTAAAAACTGAACCCCAGGTTGTTGATTTCTTTATTCGGAAATAGATGCTGAAAGTTGGAATAACAGGAGGTATAGGAAGCGGGAAAACAACTGTGTGTCATCTTTTTGAGTTGTATGATATCCCGGTATTTTATGCGGATGAAAGGGCAAAGCTTCTGATGCATACAGATCCCATACTGATAGACGGCATTAAGGAAGCCTTTGGCAAATCCGTTTATTTAGGAGATGGACATCTTGATCGCAAAAAGCTGGCAGCAATTGTTTTTAATGATGCGAAACAACTTGAGAAGTTAAATTCTTTAGTTCACCCTGCAGTTTTCAGAGATTTTGATTCGTGGTTGCTGAAACAGAGCTCACCTTACGTGTTAAAAGAAGCCGCAATCCTCTTTGAAAGCGGATCTGATCAAGATTGCGACTTTACTATTGTTGTAACGTCGCCACCTGACATACGTATAAGGAGAGTAATAAGCAGAGACAAAGTCTCCGGGGAAGAAGTAAAGAAACGGATGGATAAACAAATGAGCGATGAAAAGAAAATTGAGCTTGCTGATTTCATTATCCGGAACGATGAGCGGGAGCTGCTAATTCCTCAGGTAGCCAATCTTCATCACAAGCTACTCGAACTCAATAATGTAAAAGATAGCGAACGATGATTAGACAGGATTTTCTCGTATTCGATGAGTTCGGTTTGTATTGTAAGACAGGGGATTTTTACCTCGACCCTCAGAAGTCTGTAAAGCATGCGGTTATTTCTCATGCTCACGGCGATCATGCATGCCCCTCTAACGACACTATATCCTGCACTGCTGCAACGGCTTCAATCATGCGGTTACGATTGAAGAAGAATGCGGGCAGATCGTTCAGAACCTTCGGCTTTCATGAGTCGTTTTCGGTTAACGGGGTGAAAATAACCTTTGTTCCTGCCGGACATATTCTGGGTTCAGCCCAGGTACTGATGGAGTATGAGGGGATAAGGTACTTGTATACCGGCGATTTTAAACTTCAGGAAGATCCAACCTGCGAACCTGCGGAGATAGTGAAGACTGACGTGCTCATTACTGAAACCACTTTTGCCGATCCGTCCGTTGCTCATCCCGATACAATTACGGAAATACAGAAACTTAACTCCTCCGACCACAATATATTATTGGGCGCATATGCGCTTGGGAAAAGTCAGCGGCTCATTAATCTGATTAACCGCTTCTGCCCGCAAAGGACGATATTGCTGCATCATTCGATTCTTCCGGTGACCAAACTTTATGAAGAGTACGCGTATTCGCCCGGTAATTATCAACCTTATAACAGAAAATTAATGAAATCTCCGGGCCAGGGATTTGTTTATATCGTTCCTCCTCTTACATTTGACTGTTATTACAGAGCGAAAGGTGTTTTGAGAGTATTTGCTTCAGGCTGGAAAAGATTACAGGCGCAGAACGATATGGAGTTGTATATTTCTGACCACGCCGACTGGCAAGATATTTTAAACTATATAGCAAAGTCTGAACCAGCAGAGGTTTGGACGCTGCATGGCAGGGGAGAGTTTTTGCAGGCGCATTTTGCCAGCTCCCTTCCAGTTAAGATTTTAAGTTAATACATCTATGGGGATATTTGTAACTATGAAACCTGGGGCAGAAAATAGTAGAAAACTGATATTAGCATTAAAGACCCATGGAATTAGAGAAGGAGATCCATCAAACCAAGTTTAAGAACGACTATCATAAGATAGTAGTGAACATCATTTATTCATACAGCTGGGTAACCGGCCTTGTAAAAGAACGTTTGAGTAAACAAGAGGTCACATTACAGCAGTATAATATTTTGCGTATCCTGCGCGGACAATACCCTAAACCGGCTACGATCAATCTTCTGAAGGAGCGGATGCTTGATAAGATGTCGGATGCTTCGCGTATTGTTGAACGGTTGGTACAGAAAGAGCTCGTCACCCGTACTATTAATAAAACGGACCGCCGCGCTGTAGATATTCTGATCACAGAGAAAGGCCTGGATGTATTGAAGGATCTTGATCCTGTTATAACTCCTGAGGATGTTCTGAAAAAGAATATCACAGAAGAAGAGGCAGTTCAGCTAAATCTCTTGCTTGATAAACTAAGAGGATAGTTAAGCAATGCACAGTTGACAATGGACAATTGACAGTGGACGGCTGATAATGTAAACCTTTTTATCAGTGACCTACGAGGCTTAACAGTGCAATCAGTGTTCCGGAAAGGACTGCAATAAGTTTCCGTTTGTTAAAATGATG
>DALYUO010000034.1:14710-16126 GCA_031981225.1 Pararcticibacter sp. | reverse complement strand
ACGCTGGACTCAAACAGGATGGTTGTAGAGATATGCAGAAAAATACCGATCACTACTGCCATTATCCGGTCGAAGTATGCATTTATATTGCCAATAGCTCCATTGCTGATGCCGTTACTTAATATAAGTCCCAGGGGCGACATCAAGGAGAACAGGATTACCAGACTAATGATTCTTCTTCGACTTAAGTGGTTTTGAAGTAAAACACTTGAAAGGGCAAACGCTGCAGGTATATGGTGAAGCGCTATGCCAAATAAAAGTTCATTACTCTTTCTTTCGGCCAGAGGCATCCCTTCAAGAAAAGCATGCAGGCATAAACTTATCATAATTCCATACGGAAATACAGAATGCGCGTGCGACGCTTTATGGATGTGCCCGTGTTCAATACCTTCAGAAAACTGCTCAAGTATCACCTGAAAAAGGAAACCGCCTAATACGTATAATCCAATACTGTGGCTCTCGGTCTGGTATACGTCGGGAATAAGGTGTAAAACAGTGATCGCGAAGAGATAAGCGCCACTGAAAGAGAGTATAAGCTTAAGCCGTTTTGTATTGTCTTTCTGAAAAAAGAAAACGCTGACGCCCCCGGCAAAACAACTGACAAAAAGAACGATCAGCTTCCAGTATTCCATGTTTTATGCATGTATGAAGTTAAGAATATAGTGCCCGTAACGTAGCCTGCCAGGCAGCCTACAAGGGCTCCTGTTGTCACATCCAGAGGGAAATGAACGCCTACATAAACCTGGGCAAAAGCTATGCAGAAAGCCCAGAAAAGGCCGAGAGGGATTATCGGCTTCCACCGCTGATGGAAAACCGTGATCAGGAACATCGCAATGCCGAAATGATTGGTTGCATGCGATGATGGGAAGCTGAAACCGCTCCCGCAAGCTACCAGAAGCCGGATCTCATCCTTAAATCCAGGTTCATTACAAGGACGGAGCCTTTCGAATAAGTGCTTGAGGATAGAGGCGCTGAAATAATCGGCGATAGCGAAAGTTATCAGTAAAAAGACGACGCAGATCCATCCGTTCTTTTTGTAATTCTTCACCAGGAAGATTATCAGAAAAAGATATAAAGGCGCCCAGAAATACTTGTTCCGCAGAAGCGGCATTATCCAGTCGAAAAAAGGATTGGCCATCCCCTGGTTCACTCCCAGGAATGCCTGATGATCAAATTGTATTAGTTGCTCAAACATCAGCTTTCTGGCAAATAAAAATTAAACGGTCGGAATTATCCTCATCAAACGGGCGCAGTGCATAATCGCCGAAAAAGTTCACTATTTTAAATCCGCTTAGTGTGAGGAGCCTTTCGAAGTCGGAAAAGGAAAAAGCCTGCACCTCTTCCTGAAAATGGTAGTGGCGGTTATTGATGTCAAAATCAATGCCTTTGATGATTTTTCCGTTCTCAACTCTCTTG
>DALYUO010000034.1:14345-14700 GCA_031981225.1 Pararcticibacter sp. | reverse complement strand
TTGCTTATATTAAAAGCAATACCCTCTATTTCTTTTGTCTCTTCCTTTTTAAGATGATGAAGGATCTTCTTGCTGTTGAAATAGTCGAGAACCAGTGTCCCCCCGGCTTTAAGCGACTTCCTGAAAGAGCGCAGCGCGTTCACATGGTCTTTTTCAGTCTCGAAATAGCCAAAACTCGTAAAGAGGTTGAGTGCAATATCGAAATAATTGATATTCATCAACTGCCTCATATCGTGAATGTAAAAGTGCAGATGCTCGTTTTCGAACTGCTTGGAGAATTCGATATTGGCCCGCGAAAGATCAATGCCTGTGACATCGAATCCCTTTTTATTGAGATAAACAGAATGCCTTCCCC
>DALYUO010000034.1:9249-14335 GCA_031981225.1 Pararcticibacter sp. | reverse complement strand
ATAAGGAAAGAGTTTGACAGAAAGACGGCTATCGGCTGTTCGGTTCTGCCTGGGTCTAACGGCTTCTTTTTCTTACCGCTTTTATTCTTTATTTTTGAGCACCTTAAAGCACATATCGTGACACTAATTAAATCAATATCAGGAATCAGAGGAACTATAGGAGGTAAACCGGGAGACGCTCTTACTCCCCCAGATATACTTAAGTTTACCGCCGCCTTTGGAAAATGGATTACCCTTAAGAGTGGAAAAAATAAGATCGTTATCGGAAGAGATGCGCGTATTTCAGGAGAAATGGTGCGCAATCTGGTTACAGGAACCCTGCAGAGCATTGGCGTAGATGTCATTGACCTGGGTCTTTCTACTACCCCAACGGTTGAAATTGCCGTTACAGAAGAAAATGCCGGTGGTGGTATCATCATCACGGCGAGCCAT
Source organism: Pararcticibacter sp. (assembly GCA_031981225.1). GTDB lineage: Bacteria > Bacteroidota > Bacteroidia > Sphingobacteriales > Sphingobacteriaceae > Arcticibacter. Next base: position 13,903 of record DALYUO010000034.1, on the reverse strand, counting down.
AATCCCCGGCAGTGGAATGCGTTAAAACTTCTGAATTCTTCGGGCGAGTTTATTAGTGATCAGGATGGAAAAGAAGTTCTTGAACTTGCCGAACAGGCAGATATTTCTTTTTCGGAAGTGAATGCGCTGGGAACGGTGACGTCAAATGAGTCCTATCTTCAAAAACACATAGATAAAATTCTTGCACTGCCTCTGGTAGATGTTGAGGCGATCAGGAAAGCAAAGTTTAAAATAGCAATCGACTGTGTTAATTCTACAGGCGGTATTTTTGTACCAGCCCTTCTTCGCGCTCTGGGCGTAGAAACGATCCATGAGTTATATTGTACCCCCGACGGGCATTTTCCTCACAATCCGGAGCCTTTGCCAGAGAATCTGGTAGCCTTATCTCAGGAGGTAACCAGTAAAAAAGCTGATCTGGGCATCGCTGTCGACCCCGATGTTGATCGTCTGTGCTTTGTTTGTGAAGATGGTAATATGTTCGGTGAAGAATATACCCTTGTTGCGGTAGCAGATTATATTTTAAAACATAACAAGGGAAATACGGTGTCTAATCTGTCATCCACCCGTGCTCTTCGCGACGTCACCGAGCGGGCAGGAGCCGATTACAATGCATCTGCAGTAGGAGAAGTGAACGTTGTTACCAGAATGAAAGAAACTAACGCTGTTATTGGGGGAGAAGGAAATGGGGGTGTTATTTATCCCGAATTACATTACGGCCGCGACGCTCTTGTTGGAATAGCATTGTTCCTCACTCATCTTGCGCAATCAGGCAGGTCGGTGTCCTCACTTCGCAGCAGCTATCCCGAATATTTTATATCAAAGAATAAGATCACTTTGACTCCGGAAATGGACATTGATGGGCTACTGGAGAAGATCCGTATCAAATATCAAAACCAGCCTCACTCTACGATAGACGGCCTGAAGATCGAGTTTGAGCGGGAGTGGGTCCATCTGCGGCGTTCTAACACAGAGCCTATCATCCGCATTTATTCTGAAGGAAATTCGGAAACAGTGGCAAATAGCCTGGCCAATAAGATCATTTCAGATATTAAAGAATTTTTAGGAGAGGGCACAGTAAACTGAAATGAGAGTATATCTTGACAACGCAGCAACTACTTCTATTGATTCAGAAGTGTTGCAGGAGATGTTTTATATGATGGAGAACCAGTTTGGTAATCCATCCTCTATTCATTCTCACGGCAGGGAAGTCCGTACGGTTATAGAAAAAGCCCGGAAAACGGTTGCCAATCTGCTCCACGCATCGCCCGCTGAGATTTTCTTTACCTCTGGCGGTACCGAAGCTGATAACATGGCTATCCGGTCGGGTATTGCTGATTACGGAATCAAACATGCTATCACCGCCCGTACAGAGCATCACGCCGTTCTTCATACTTTCGAATCCTTAGAGAGAAATGGATTGATAAAACTGAGTTATGTAAACACTGATGGTAAGGGCAATATTGACATGTCGCACCTCAATGAGCTTCTCTCCTCGAATGAAAAAAGCTTCGTGTCGTTAATGCATGCAAATAATGAGCTTGGTACCTTAACCGATATAGAAGCTGTTGGTGATCTATGTGAACAGTATGGTGCTCTTTTTCATTGTGATACGGTTCAAACCATGGGACACTATCCACACGATCTGCAACGCTTAAAAGTGCATTTCATAACCTGCGCCGCGCACAAGCTGCATGGACCCAAGGGAGCTGGCTTTTTGTATGTTAACCATACTATCAAAATTAAACCATTAATTTTAGGTGGCTCGCAGGAACGCAATATGCGCGGCGGAACAGAGAATGTATATGGGATAGTGGGTCTCGCTAAAGCGCTCGAAATAGCATATCGTGATATGGCAGGGCATCAGGAACACGTTCAGGGGCTTAAAAGTTATATGAAGGACCGGCTGGAGAAGGAGATTAAGGACGTTCAGTTTAACGGAGAGACCGACCCTGAAAAGAGCTTATATACAGAGCTCAATGTGTCTTTTCCGGAAACGGAAATGGCTGATATGTTACTGTTCAATCTGGATATTGCCGGGATTTCAGCTTCCGGGGGTAGCGCCTGCAGTTCGGGATCAAATATAGGCTCACACGTTCTCGAGGCGATAGGAGCTAATCAAAACCGCCCCGCCGTACGGTTCTCCTTCAGTAAGTTTAATACTCTTGAAGAAATAGATTACACAATAGAGAAACTTAAAGGATTATATGTCTCCTAAGTAGGAGAGAGTGATAATTATTTTTTCTTTATTCAAACAAACAGGGTAATGCTAAGTGTTTACTATACAAGTAGAAACTTAAGCTATTAACCTATGAAACTATTTCATGAAAATTCCCTGGAAGTTCAGGATGATGTGAGAATCGATGCTCCCGTAAATCTGAGAGTTGCGCCTGAAGAACCCAATGAAGATGAGGATCTTTCATATGACGACGATGATCTGGGAGAGAATTCGGAGATCACTCCTTTGGGAGATGACCTGGACAATGATGACATAAATGACATTAAAACTTTCGGCGGTCCGCTTGATGATGATGACGACCTGCTTTCAGATGATGATGATCTGGATGTAGAAACGGAAACTTATGTGGATGATGAGGACGAGATCGTAGATATTACAACCAGTCAGCAAAACGACCCGGATGATGATGACGACGATCTCCTGCCTGAGGACGACGATGATGATCTCCTGCTTGATGATGACGACGAAATTGAGAACCCCGATGCAATTCCGGATACTTCATTAACGGATGACGACGATGAGGTATTCGAAGATGATGATCTGACGGACGATGATATGAATCCGGATGCTGACGAGGATCAGCCTACAACAGCTACAGATGCTCCTAAAACATTTGATACATCAGGTACAGGAGTCTCATCTCGAAAGGAAGTTCGTACAACAGGTCGTATCATCGGCCATGAGCCGGGAATTCCCGGGGACTTGGGCAGTCAACCTTAATGATATGTCGGACGATAAGGCCAAACATAACCACACAGGTCAGCAGCCAACTGATGTTCCGTCGGAGAAGCTTATTCATCCTCCTAAAAAAAAGGGAAGAAGAAAGATCGACCGCGACAATGGATTTAATTCCACTGGCAAGGATCCTACGCTCGGCAATCAGAGAACGTAGGGAGTTATAAGTTTTACGTTATAAGTTTTAAGTCGTACGTTATAAGTAGTAAGTTATTTGCTTAACACATATAACCCATCAGTAAGAAACCTATAACGTAAAACTTATTACTTACTACCCACAACTCATCTCATCCCTTCATCATAGAAAGGAAGGTCGCCAGTTTGTCTTTCATTTCACGCCGGTCTGTTATAAAGTCCAGAAAACCGTGTTCCAGAACGAATTCCGAAGTCTGAAATCCTTTCGGCAAATCCTTTTTAATAGTTTCTTTAATCACCCTTGGTCCTGCGAATCCGATAAGTGCACCGGGTTCAGCGATATTGATATCGCCTAACATGGCATATGATGCAGTGACGCCGCCTGTAGTAGGATCGGTCAGAAGCGAAATGTAGGGTATCTTCGCTTTGCTTAATAAAGCAAGTTTTGCCGAAGTTTTTGCCATTTGCATTAACGAAAAAGCAGCCTCCATCATTCTTGCACCGCCCGATTTTGAAATCAGCAGAAACGGTATTTTCTTTTCGATGCAATAATCTATCGATCTGGCAATCTTTTCGCCGACTACTGATCCCATAGAGCCCCCGATGAAGTTAAAGTCCATACAGGCTATAACGAGCTCATGCCCCTTAAGAGTGCCATGAGCTGCCCGGATGGCATCTTTAAGTCCGGTTTTTGCATAGCTTTCTTTAAGCCGTTCGGTGTATTTTTTTGTATCAGTAAAATTTAAAGGGTCTGCTGAACGTATATTTTCAAATAACTCAGTAAACTCATTATTGTCAAAAAGGACCGAAAAATATTCTTTGGATCCGATTCTCAGGTGATATCCGCAATAGTGACATACGTATTTATTTTCCACTTGCTCGGCATAATGCAAGGGCTTTTTGCATTCCGGGCACTTGTTCCATATACCGTCAGGAGCTTCTTTTTTCTCGTGTGTAGAAGTAATAATTCCTTTTTTCTCTCTTTTAAACCAAGCCATACGAATGGAAATAAGCCTGCAAATAAACGAATTTTTTAAGAAAAGAGCTCTTATAATAAACTTAGATAAAAATCTTTTATCGTCTCGTAAAAGAAACTGTGTGAAACAATAGGGTATTTACTGCTGAAAAAACACATTTATAAATGTGTTTCCTATAACAATAAAATTAATGATCTATATCACTTGAGTTAAACTTAAAATCCTTAATTTCGGGATTTCTTAAAAGACGTTATAATATGAATCTGAAAAATTATAAAGGCGTTTTGTATGGAGATGCAGTTCAGGAACTTTTTGAACAGGCAAAGAAGCACCAATTCGCTTTACCAGCAGTAAACACCATTGGAACCAACACTGTCAATGCCGTAATGGAAACAGCTAAAGCTGTGAATTCGCCGGTGATTATACAGTTGTCAAACGGAGGAGCGCAGTTTTATGCAGGCAAATCCTTAGATAATTCAAATCTTCAAGCCTGCGTTCTGGGAGCTGTTTCTGCAGCAAGACACGTTCATTTACTTGCCGAACATTATGGTGTAGCAGTAATCCTGCATAC
>DALYUO010000034.1:5079-9239 GCA_031981225.1 Pararcticibacter sp. | reverse complement strand
GCAAAGAAACTTCTGCCCTGGATCGACGGAATGTTATCTCATGGAGAACGTTTCCACAAGCAATTTGGAAAACCTTTATTTTCTTCGCATATGCTCGACCTTTCTGAAGAGCCGATTGAAGAGAATATTGAAATCAGCAAGACCTATCTTGAGCGTATGAAAGCGCTGGGAATGACTATTGAAATCGAACTGGGAGTAACCGGGGGAGAAGAAGATGGTGTAGATAATTCAGACGTTGATAGCTCTAAGTTATATACTCAGCCCGAAGAAGTTGCTTATGCTTATAAAGAGCTTAGCAGCGTAAGTCATCGCTTTACAATCGCGGCTGCATTCGGAAATGTTCATGGCGTTTACAAACCAGGTAACGTAAAACTTCAGCCTGTTATTCTTAAGAATTCACAGGAATATCTTAGAAAAGAACTTGGTCTTGAGGCAGAAAAACCAATCAACTTTGTATTCCATGGTGGATCGGGCTCGTCACAGGAGGAAATTCGCGAAGCGATTTCTTATGGTGCTATTAAAATGAATATAGATACTGATATGCAGTGGGCATATTGGGAAGGTATAAAAGATTACTACAAATCAAAAGAAGGATATCTTCAAAGCCAGATCGGAAATCCGGAAGGACCTGATTCTCCGAACAAAAAATATTACGATCCACGCGTGTGGTTACGTAAAGGCGAGGAAACTTTCGTTAAGCGTCTGTCTGCCGCTTTTGAGGATCTGAACTGTATTGATGTTAATAGTAAACTTTAACACTAAGTAGGTTATGTAAAAAGGCCATCTCTTATGAGATGGTTTTTTTTTGCTGATTATTTTTTATGGGAATAGAGATAATAAAGATTACCGGCGAGGAGGAGTTACAGACAGTGTTCGCTATCCGCAGGACTGTTTTTGTTGAAGAGCAATGTTGCCCGCCCGAGCTGGAATGGGAATTTGAGGAAGAATCAATCCATTTCCTTGCACGGTATGATGGTCAGCCAGCAGGCGCTGCACGTTGGAGGCGCACAGAGAAAGGATTTAACCTTGAGCGGTTTGCAGTGCTGAAAGAGTTCAGAGGAATGGGAGTAGGGCAGGCCCTTGTAAAATCGGTGCTCGCTGATCTTCCCGCCGATGCGCATTATATTTATCTTCATGCTCAGGTGCCCGCCATGGGTCTGTATAGTAAACTGGGCTTTGTTGCTGAAGGCAACCAGTTCGAAGAAGCCGGAATACAGCACTATAAGATGGTATTGTATTAGCTTATTTCGTTTGCGTATCCTCTGTCATTGACTGCCTGTTAAAGGGTCTGATGATTAAACGGGTGCCGCGGTCGTAGCTGAAATAGCTCCATATCCAGTTCACGAGTACTACCAGCTTATTCCTGAAGCCCACAAGGCTCATGAGGTGTACAAACATCCAGACGAACCAGGCGAATACACCCTGAAACCGGATCTTCCCAAGGTCCACAACAGCCCTGTTACGGCCTATAGTGGCCATAGCTTGTTAATAATCCTTACAAGGTTTTCTGCCAGTTGTTTTCCCTGCTGCATCGCTACAGGCGCCACGCCAGGATGGCCATTAGGATAATCTTCGGTCGACATGGAAGCAACATCCCCAATAGCAAAGATGTCGTCGTACCCGCTAACCCGGTTATACTCATCAACTTTTATTCTTCCGCCTCTTACTATTCTGTCCATCGGTATTCTTCCCGGAACTACTCCCTTTACACCAGCCGACCATAACACGTTCTTTGTTACGATCTCGGTTCCGTTAGAGAGCACAATTTTATCTCCGTCGTAAGACGATACCCGCATATCGGTCATTACCTTTACTCCCAGTTCTTCGAGAAACTGGCAGGAACTTCTCTGCGACTGGGGCGACATGGGGCCCAGCAGTACAGGAGAGCCTTCAATCAGATAAATATTCATATCATCCATGTTGAGTTCAGGATAATCTTTTCGGAGTACATGGCGCTTTAGCTCAGCAAGAGAACCGGCCAGTTCAACTCCTGTTGGGCCTCCTCCGGTTACAACGAAATTAAGAAGCGCTGCTTTCTTCACAGGATCAGTTTCAATAAGCGACTCTTCGAGGTTCTGAAGGATCATACTCCTGAGGTTAAGCGATTCTGGAATCGTCTTCATTGGCATGGTGTAGTGCTCGAGCTCTCTTGACCCAAAGAAATTAGAATCAGAGCCGGTTGCAATAACTAAATAGTCATAGTAAAACTCACCTATATTGGTTTCAACAGCTTTTCGCTCGGGGATCACTGATAATACCTCTGCGTTCCTGAAAATGAAGTTTTTCTGCCCTTTAAATATCTTTCTAAGGGGAAATGCAATGGAGTCGGCTTCAAGGCCACCTGTTGCCACCTGATATAAAAGAGGTTGAAATGTATGATAGTTATGCCTGTCGAGCATTAAAACCTGGACTTCTTTATCTTTTAGATGCTTAGTTAACTGTATCCCGCCAAATCCTCCTCCTATAATGATTACTCTTGGAAAACTTACTGAAGACGATCCTGCTTCCATATTTTAAAAATTTGAGTGCTTTTACTATCTAAACCCTAATCACGCAGAAATGTTGTCTCTAGAACTTTTCCGTTCCGAAAAACGGCAATTTTTCTTAAAGTCAATACTACAGAAGATGCAGATAAAACAAAAAGGCCGGATCGTATGAGAACCCGGCCTTTTTTATAAAACGAAGACTATCAGTCTACTTATACTTAAAACTTACGACTTATTACGTATAACTTAACACTTGTGTATTATTTAAGCTTTGAAGCTTTCTTTGTCTTTCTCCTTGATGAGTTCCACCACGAACGGTGTAGCAACAAACAGTGAAGAATAAGTACCGAATACAACGCCTATAAGCATCGCAAAAGAGAAGCCTCTTAAAATCTCACCACCAAAGATGAAGATGATAATGAGTACCGCTATAACGCAGATACCGGTTACCACAGTACGGCTTAGGGTGCTGTTTAAGGCGTTATTAATTACCGTCGGCATATCCTCATTCTTGCTGTGGTGCTGATTGATGTATTCACGTATACGGTCGAAAACAACTACCGTATCATTAATGGAATACCCCATTACCGTCAGGATCGCGGCGATAAACGCCTGGTCGATATCAAGGGAGAAGGGTACAATACCATTTAGTAACGTGAAAATCGACAGCAGTACGAGCACGTCATGCGCTAATGCAATAATAGCCGATACCCCGAATTGCCAGCGCCTGAACCTGATCAGGATGTACAGGAAGATAATGAGGATCGAAAAGATCACTGAGTAAACCGCAGAGATCTTAATGTCATTCGCTATCGTTGGACCCACTTTTTGCGCATCCTTTATCTGGAAGTTGGGACTTATTTTCGCTAAGCCATCATGCAGTTTTTTAGTTACGATAGCTTCACCGTCTTCCGTTGTATTATCAATCATGTAAGAGGTAGTGATCTTCACCTCATTACTTGAACCATACGTTTTTACTTCAGGAGCAACTTTAAACTCATCAAGCAGTACATCGCGTATAGCATCGGTTCTTACAGGCTTGTCAAATTCTACAAAGTAAGAACGTCCCCCTTTGAAGTCAACTCCAAGACTAAAGCCTCTGGTGAACATTGATACCAAACCCGCTACAATAAGGCAGCACTTTCTGCGTCCGGATATAAAGTCAAACTTGGTGTCTTTAAACAGGTTCTCTGTTGCTTTAATGGAGAAGCTGATATTCTGTTGTTTACCCAGCATCCATTCAAAAACCAGGCGGCTGATAAAGATTGCCGAGAACAATGAAGTGATGATGCCCAGCATCAATGTAGTAGCGAATCCAAGGATCGGGCCACTACCGAATATATAAAGGATTACGCCTGTCAGGAATGTGGTGATATTAGAGTCAAGGATCGAAGACATAGCCTTACTGTAGCCTTCATATATAGCGATCCTTAGGCTTTTCCCAGTAGCCAGCTCTTCCCTCACACGTTCATAGATCAGTACGTTGGCATCAACTGCCATACCTAATGAAAGTACGATACCTGCAATACCAGGCAAGGTTAAAACAGCGCCTAAGGAGGCCATTACTCCCATAAGGAAGAACAAGTTAACAAGCAGGGCAACATTTGCTACCCAACCAGCCTTGCTATAGTAAAGGCCCATGAAAAGGAGGATAACGATAACACCAACTAATGA